>CAJQLI010000421.1 GCA_905479125.1 uncultured Alphaproteobacteria bacterium
CGACGTGTCTCTCGACTGCACGGCCGGCGCCGGCACCATCCCGGTCCTGCTCGGCATCGAAGCGCTGAAACGCAAGGGCGGCACCCTGCTGATCCAGGGCGATGTCGCGGAGTTCCCGAACTTCCCACTGGGTAAGGTCGCCACGAAATACATCACCGTCAAAGCAGCCCGCGGCCATAACTATGAAAGCTGCGAGCTTGCACTCAAACAGCTCAATTCCGACCGGTTTGATCTCGACATGATCACGACGCACCGTTTTGCGCTCAAAGATACCCATGAGGCGATCAACGCGGTCGGTGGCAGCGGTGACGTCATCCACGTTTCGCTGATGCCCTGGGCGTAAACATTGACCACCCCGACAGACACCCCTGACACACGGATTCCGGTAACGGTCCTGACGGGGTTTCTCGGGGCGGGCAAAACGACCCTGCTCAACCGGCTGCTGTCGGAACTGTCGGGCAAGCGCTTTGCCGTCATCGTCAATGAATTCGGCGATATCGGCATTGACGGAGCCCTGATCGAGACCGGCGACGAAGAACTGATCGAACTGAGCAGCGGTTGCATCTGCTGCGTGGTCCGGGGTGATCTCATCCGCGGGATGCGCAACCTGCTGATCGAAAAACCGGGACTCGACGGTATCATAATAGAGACCACCGGGCTCGCCAATCCGAGCCCGGTAATCCAGACACTGGTCATCGACCAGGTGATCGGCGCGCAGTGCCGGCTTGATTCCGTCGTCTGCGTGGTCGACGCCGTTCACATAGAGTCACAACTTGCCGATGGCGCGGATGCCGCCGACCAGATCGCCTTCAGCGACCATCTGGTTCTAAATAAAGTTGCGGATGCCAGGCAGTCCATCGACGGGCTCGAAGTAACTCTGCGCCGGATCAACCCCTATGCAGCGATTACCCGCACGAACCGGTCTGATGTACCTGCCGACAGGATCATCAACCGGCATGGCTTTGATCTTGACCGGATCGACAGCCAGCTGTCATCCGATGCCGGACATGACGACGATCATGCTCACGACCATAGCGGCCACATAGAGAAGACAGGCATTACCAGCGTATCGCTGACCTGTGCCCAGCCGCTTGACGCGGATCGGCTGGAAGAATGGCTGCAGGACCTGCTGGCGCGACACGGCACCGACATCCTGCGCACCAAGGGCATCCTGTCCGTCGCAGGAGACGACCGGAAACTCGCCTTGCAGGCCGTGAACATGATGCTCGAAGGGGATTTCATTAGCCCATGGGAAACGAAACAGCGTACATCCCGCCTTGTCTTCATCGGTCGCAACCTCGACCGCAGCAAACTTCTGACAGCCTTTAACAATTGCCGGGCAGCCGTCGCCGCCGATGCCTGACACACAGGGAGCCGACACCATGACCAGAATTCCCGTCCTTGATCGCGATGATATGGATGCCGAACAACAGGCGGTGCATGACAGAATTGTCGCCAACAATGCCCGCGTCGGATTCGGACCGGCCATCGGCTACGCCTATTCGGCAGGCGTCTGGCAGATCCACAACATGTCCAGCGCCCACCTGCTGGATTGTTCGCTGACCAATGCACAGGTGCGCATCGTATCGCTGCTGACAGTCCGCCACTGGAAAGCCGCCTATCCGTGGAGCGCGCAGGCCAAGACAGCCCTGAAAGCCGGCCTCGATCCGGCGGTCATCGAAGCGATCAATGACGGCACGGAACCACCATTCGGCGATGCAGCCGATGCGGCAGTGTACGCCGCCGCCCGCGAGCTTCTGGCAACCGGCACATTGTCGGATGACGGTTTCAAGGCGGCGGAAAAAACACTCGGTTATCAGCGCGTCGTCGAAGTTGTCGGCGCGATCGGGCATTTCTGCACAACCGCGATGATGGCCAATGTCGTCGGCGTAACGCCGGCGGCAGATGCGCCGTCACATCTCAAAGCCTAGCTGCGATAAGGAACTCGAATGAACAAGCTCAAACTCAGCATCGCCTCGACGGATTACGATCATTTCCGCGATTTCCGCACAGGCGACGTCCGAGCCGAAGGGATCGACCACACCTGGTCGATGCTCGGGCACCATGAAGTTTTCGCGCGGTTCACCGCAAACCGGGAATGGGACGTTGCAGAGCTGAGCTTCGCCAAGTTCTCCGCGCAGATCACCCGCGACGACTGCGACATTGTCGGCCTGCCCGTGGTGTGTTCGCGACTGTTTCGGTTCTCGTCGTTCTATGTGAACAAGAATGCCGGGATCAAAACCGTCGAGGACCTGAAGGGCAAGCGTATCGGCTCACCCGAATGGGCACATTCGGCGGCAGTCTATATGCGTGGCTGGATGCACAACGATTGCGATGTCAAACTGCAGGACGTTCACTGGTATCAGGCGGGTGCCAACGCGCCGGGTCGGGTTGAAAAGGTTGAACTGAACCTGCCCGAAGGTGTCGAAATTACGCGCGTTGCCGACAAGTCGTTATCGGAAATGCTGGCTTCGGGCGAGATTGATTGCGCCATTATTGCCCGCCCGCCGACCTGTTTTCTGGAAAACCATCCCGACGTCGAGAGGCTCTTCCCCGACTACCTGGAGATGGAAGAGGACTATTACGACCGCACAAAAGTGTGGCCGATAATGCACATTATCGCCATTCAGAAACATATTCTGGATGAGAACACGTGGGTTGCCCGTAATCTGTTTAACGCCTTTAACGAATCGAAGCGGCGCAGCCTGGAGCGCATGTTCGATCCCGCGGTATCTCGCTATCCCCTGCCCTGGGTGCCGACCTATGCGCGTAAAATTCAGGAAACCTTCGGCGAAGACCCGTTCCCGTTCGGTATTGATGAAAACCGCGCAACCTGGGAACAGATGCTGCTTTATACCCATCAGCAGGGTATTGCCCACAAGCACGTTGCACCGGAAGATATTTTTCCAAAAGGTCTGATGACCAAAGTGGTCGTCTGAGATCAGAAGGACAGTTCGATATGAGCGACACAGAAGACCAAAAGCAACAGATCGTCCGCTGCATCCGCATGCTCGAACGCTCCGGGATCATGGATTACAACGGGCACGCAAGCATCCGCCTCGGCGATAACCGGATGCTGATCAATATCGGGTCCTGCCAGCGCAGCCGGCTGACGACCGAGGATATCTGTACCATCGATTTCGACGGCAATGTCATCGAAGGAAACGGCAAGCCGCCGCTTGAATTTCACCTGCATGCCGGGATTTACAAGGCACGCGCCGATGTCGATGCAGTCGTTCACTGCCACCCCAGATGGTCCACGACGCTTTCAACGGCCGGGGTCGAGTATCTGCCGGTCTACGCGCAGGGTTCACTTGTTTATCCACTGCCAGTGCTCGATTCACCGGATTCAATCAACAACCCGGTGATGTCGGGGCGGCTGAACGAGACATTGGGTGACCGCCCCGCAGCGCTGATGAAGGCGCACGGTGCCGTGACGACGGGCAAGACCCTGATCGATGCCTTCGTGCTGCTCAATTACCTGGAAGAGAATGCGGAGCGCCAGTACATGGCGGCCCAGATCGGCACGCCATATGCGTTTACCCCCGCTGAGTTGTCGCTGTGCCGCGAAAAGCTGTGGACGCCCAGCCTGTTCCAGCGGACCTGGGATCATTTCAGCGCAAAACTGGACGATAACGCCTGATGGAAAAGTTTCACATGGCAGCCGTCATGGGCTGGCCGGTAATGCATTCGCTTTCGCCGCTGATGCACAACACATGGATGGAACAGGAAGGCCTGAAAGGAACCTACGTGCCGCTCGCTATTGAGCCGGGTACGCTGGAGCCTGCACTACGCGCCTTGCACCCGCTGGGGTTTGCCGGCTGCAACCTGACCATCCCGCACAAGCTGGACGCGATGACGATCGTCGACGAGGTCGATGACGTCGCGCGGAAAATCGGCGCAATGAGCTGTGTCGTGGTGCACGAAGACGGCTCGTTGTTCGGGACCAATAACGACTGGCTTGGATTCGTCGGCAACCTCAAACAGTTTTTTCCCGACTTCCGAGCCGATACCGGACCGGTGACGGTTATCGGTGCCGGCGGCGGCGGACGCGCCGTGTGTTACGCAATGCTCGACCAGGGAGCGCAGGAAATCCGGCTGGTCAATCGAACGGCGGAAGAACCCGCCTTGATCGCCGCAGAATTCGGCGGACCGATTACACCTGTCGCCTGGGCGGACCGTCACGATGCGCTGGACGGCGCGGTGATGGTGGTCAACGCGACCAGCCAGGGCATGAAGGGCGAACCGGCCCTTGATATCGATCTCAACAAACTTCCGGTATCGGCGCTCGCCGTGGATATCATCTACACCCCGCTGGAAACGCCGTTTCTGGCCGCCGCGCGTATGCGCGGGAATCCAACGTTGAACGGACTTGGTATGCTTCTCCATCAAGGCCCGGCTGCCTGGAAAAGATGGTTTGGTATCGAGCCCGCCATCACCGATGCCTTGCGGCACCGCATGGAACAGGCGCTCGGCGGACACTAGCGCACCGACCTGCACGGACCCGGGCAAATGAACAACAGCGCATCGTTAGCCGATACAGCCAAACCCACCGCAACACGTAGCCGGCTCTGGATCGAATTTGCTGTGCTGTTCGTGATTGTTCCGGTTGCTCATGTCGGGTTTTTCGACACTTTCGGGCCGTTCGTCCCTCTCGCCGCCGTGTTTATCATATCAGCCATCCTGCTTGCCCTGACACCCGGTTTCCGCTGGCGCGAAATCATCGATTGCCGGGGCTTGCACCGCCATATCCCGATGATCGCGGTCCTTATTGCGCTCTGCACCGCAGTGACCTTCGGACTTACACTGTTGATGATACCCGAACGATTTCTGAGCTTTCCCCGCTTCAGCTTCGACCGCTATCTCATCGTGATTTCGCTCTACCCGTTTCTGTCGGTCCTCGGCCAGGAGGTCGCCTACCGGCTGCTGTTTTACCGCCGCTATGGGGAGTTGTTCCCCAACCGGACCGCCGGGATCCTCGTCAGCGCTTTTATCTTTGCGCTCGCCCATGCGTTCTACATGAACTGGGTCGCCGTTATTCTGTCTTTCGCCGGCGGAATATTCTTCGCCTGGGCCTATGAGCGTACCCGGTCATTCATGCTGGTCTGGATACTGCACAGCCTCGCCGGACAGGTACTGTTCACATCCGGGCTCGGCATCTTCTTCTATCACGGTGTTATTCCGGGTTAGGCCATCCCCTTAACGGCCCCTGTTCAAAAGGCTATCATTCTCCAGACGCATTGACCGGGACACAGGGACCTGATGACAAACGCACATCTTGCGGCGGATATTGGCGGAACATTTACTGATATCGCAGTCACGCATCAGGGCGATCTGTTTACATGCAAAGTACCGACTGTTCCGGCAGCGCCGGAGGAAGGCATATTCCGCGGCATCCAACAGGCAATGTCGGAGACCGGTCTGACCGCAGCGGATTTCAGCCTGATCGTCCACGGCACGACACTTGCGACCAACGCACTGATCGAACGCAAAGGTGCCAGAACCGCGATGGTGGTGACCGACGGTTTCCGCGATGCCGTGGAAATGGCTTACGAAAACCGGTTTGAACAATACGATATCTTCATGGACAAGCCGCCGCCGCTGGTCCCGCGCGAACACCGTTTTGGCATACCCGAGCGCGTGGATGCCAAAGGGAATGTGCTTATCCCGCTGAACGAAAGCGCGGTGACGGATCTTGTCGGGACCCTTCGTGAAAACAAGATCGAAGCCGTCGCCATCGGCCTTATGCATTCTTATGCCGCACCCGATCACGAGCGCAGGCTCGCCGAAATTCTCGCCCGCGAACTGCCGGACCTGCTGATTTCCCTATCGAGCGAAGTATCGCCGGAAATTCGTGAATACGAGCGCTGGTCGACCACCGCGGCCAATGCCTACGTCCAGCCACTGATGTCGCGCTATCTCGGGCGGCTATCAGATGAACTGAAAAGGTTGGGTTTCAGCTGCCCTCTGCGCCTGATGACGTCGGGCGGCGGGCTTGCATCATTGGAAACCGCCCGGCGGTTTCCAATTCGGCTGGTAGAATCCGGCCCCGCAGGCGGCGCGATTCTGGCAGCACGCGTCGCCCGCGAATGCGGGCTGAACGAAGTGCTGTCATTCGATATGGGCGGGACCACGGCAAAAATCTGCCTGATCGACGACGGCGAGCCGCAGCAATCCCGCACTTTCGAAGTCGCCCGGCAATACCGGTTCCTCAAGGGCAGCGGACTGCCACTGCGTATTCCCGTGATCGAGATGGTCGAGATCGGCGCGGGCGGCGGCTCTATTGCCCGGGTCGATGGACTGTCGCGCATACATGTCGGACCGGAAAGTGCCGGCGCTGTCCCCGGACCCGCCTGCTACGGACAGGGCGGCAATGCCCCAACGGTAACGGATGCCAATGTCACGCTGGGGCGGATCGATCCCGATGATTTCGCCGGGGGCAGCATGCAACTCGATGCAGCGCTGTCACATAAGGCTATAGACACCGACGTCGGTACTCCGCTGTCGCTATCGACCCTTGGGGCAGCCTTCGGCATTTCCGAAGTGGTCGAAGAGAACATGGCCAATGCGGCGCGTGTCCATGCGGTTGAACGCGGCAAGGAAATTCGCGGCCGGACACTCGTTGCCTTCGGCGGCGGTGCTGCACTTCATGCGGCGCGGCTGGCTCGCAAGCTGAACATCAATGAGGTCATCGTGCCGGTCGCCGCCGGGGTCGGATCCGCCGTCGGCTTCCTTCAGGCGCCGGTAGCATACGAGGTCGTGCGCAGCCGCTATGCGATGCTGGATAACACTTTCGATATCACCGGGTTGAACACGCTTTATGCCGAAATGCGCGCCGAGGCCGAACAGATCGTCGCCGAGGCGGCGCCCGAATCCGAACTCGTGGAAACCCGCACCGCCGATATGCGGTACCACGGTCAGGGTCATGAAATCGCCGTGAGCCTGCCGACCGGCCCCTATGACGGCACACTTGGCGATGAGCTGTGCCGACTGTTCGAGGCCGCGTACGCCGCAACCTATTCCAGGCGCATTCCCGGCCTGGAAGTAGAGGTAATGAACTGGACCCTCCGGCTGTCGGCATCGGTTGAAGACCCGGCACCCTGCCCGCCAATGCCGGTCGCATCAATGCCCGAACCATCCGGGATGCGCGAACTGTTCGATCCCGATACGGGTATTCTGTCGGCCGCCCCGGTCTATCGACGCGAGGCGCTTTCCCCCGGTGCCGGGATTGCCGGCCCCGCCGTCATCGCCGAAGACGAGACGACAACGATCGTCCTGGCGGGCTTTACCGCAAGGGTGAACGCGATCGGGTATATCGTGATGCAATGGGAGGGTTCATGACCGACCCGATAAACGATCCGCTCTCGCCGATCCGCCTGCAGATCATGTGGGACCGTCTGATCGCTGTGGTGGAGGAACAGGCCCTGACGCTGATCCGCACCGGGTTCTCGACATCAACCCGGGAAGCCGGCGATCTGTCCGCAGGCGTCTTCGATATCACCGGTGACATGTTGGCCCAAGCTGTGACCGGCACGCCGGGCCACGTAAATTCGATGGCCCGCTCAGTCCGCCATTTTCTTGACCGGTTTCCGGTGGAGGACATGGCCGACGGAGACGTATTCCTGACAAACGATCCGTGGAAGGGTACCGGCCACCTGCACGATTTCACCTTCATGACGCCGTGTTTCCGGAACGGCACACTCGTCGCGCTATTCGCCAGCACCTGCCACGTCGTCGATATCGGCGGTCGCGGCATGACGTCGGATGGCCGATCAATATACGAAGAGGGGCTCTATATTCCGCTGATGCGATTTGCCCATGCCGGCAAAATCGATCAGGCGGTGATCGACATCGTTACCGCGAATGTGCGCGAACCGGTGCAGGTGATCGGCGACCTGCATTCGCTCGCTACCTGTAATGATCTGGCCTGCCGCCGGCTGTGCGAAATGATGGACGAGTTCGCGATCACCGGGCTCGACCGGCTCGGCAGTCATATCCTGGAGCGATCCCGCGTTGCCTCGCTAGAAGCCATCCGCGCGCTTCCGGCGGGCACTTTCCGCCATGAGATGCGTATCGACGGCCTCGAAGAACCCGTCGACCTGGTTGCCGAGATGACCATCGGCGAAGACGGTATTGATGTTGATTTCACCGGGTCATCGGGCATTTCCTCGCACGGCATCAATGTGCCGCTTTGTTACACCGAGGCCTATGCAACGTTCGGCGTCAAATGCATCGTCGCCCCCGATGTGCCGAACAATGCGGGCTCGCTGGCAACGATC
>CAJQLI010000422.1 GCA_905479125.1 uncultured Alphaproteobacteria bacterium
GTTTTGCGCACGGCAGGAAAGGCCGCAAAGGCGAGGACCAGTGCGACACCGAGCATGCCGATCAGACGCTGTTCGATGAAGCCGGCTTCCCCGACCAGCTGATACAGATCCAGCGCTTCGGCGATCGACCCGCAGGTCAGGATCGCACCGAGCACCGCGCCGATAATTTTTATATACGGCGCGGTGACGGCGGGAACATCATCGTCGACCGGCAGGGGAGAAGTTATTGCTTCCTGCGGGTCGGGACTGGTGGGTTTGGGGTCCATTACCGGCGTGCGCGCGGCAAAAGGTAACGCTCGTTACTACATGCCCTTTTCGGCGAAGAATTTTTTCGCACCGGGGTGATAGGCGATGCCGACATTGATGTTGAGGTCTTTCTGCTGCAGGCCGTTGAATGCTTTATGCGTTGTGACCAGCTTTTTCTTGTTTTCGTAGATGGCCTTCGCAACCTGATAGGCGGCTTCGTCCGTCGTCTTGGCGGATGCCATCAGCAGGAAGGGGGCGGCGAAAATATTCGTCGGGCCCATGACACCGGGATAGGCGGGGCCCGGCTGAATGGTCGCAATGTGAGAGCCGGGTGCGATTTTCTGCATCGCCTTTTCGGATTCAGGTGTCTTGGGCAATGACAGGACACGAATGCCGCCAACCTTGGCGTGAGCCTGAGCGGTTTTGCCGGATGTCAGCGAAAACGTTACCGCATCGATCTTGCCGGCCATGAAATCGTCGACCTGGCGCACGCCGTTCGGGACCGGGACGCCGATCGTGTCTTTATGGGTCAAGCCGGCGGTGGCGAGTTTGGCTGCACCGGTAAGATGGATGACGCGCTGTTTCGGATACTTGGAGCCGAGGCGCTTGCCTTTCAGGTCAGAGATCTTTTTGATCGGTGAATCGTTGCGGACGTAAAAGCCGAGATGCAGCGGGAACAGGGCCGCGACCACGCGGATATTCTCTTGTTTACCGCTTTTGCGGAACATGGCCCGACCCTGGGTCGCGAATGCGGCCGGGATGCTGAGCGATATTGAGAAATCCAGCTCGCCGGAATTGACCAGCGGCAGGGTGACGACCGGGCCACCCTGAGGGATAACGCGGACTTTCAGATCGGTGGCCTCGGTCGCAACCTTGGCGATGCCGGCGGCGGTTGAATAGGCGAGCGAGCCCTGAGGGTTGCTGCCGATGGCGAGTGTCTGAGCCTGGGCGCTGACGGTGGCGAGTGCTGCGGTGGCTGTGAGTGCAGCGACCGAGAGAGTTTTAAAAGCGTTCATTATAGAGCCTCCTGTTAAGAGCGATTTTTCTGACTGTGCCATATATTTGGCTGTTGTAAAGCAAGCCCGGGAATGAAGGGCGAAGCGTCAGACCTCTACCCGCATCAGATCGTAGGCCATGCGCAGCGGGCCGTCATAGGCGATCCTGATATCCTTGACGACATCATGCATCATATCCGGGCCCATCAGGTCTGTCGGCAGGTGGTGTTCGGCGGCTTTCAGGATGACCGGGTTGGTGGATTCGAAATGGCCGAAATGCGTCGCGACAAGTGATTTGACCCCGGCATCGCGGGCAATCTTGCCAAGTTCGGACGGGGGCGTATGCGCAAAGGTGCCGACGCCGGATTTTTTGCGGAATTCGACAAAGGCCTCCGGAAAGGTGCATTCGTGGAACAGCACATCCGCGTCGCGTGCAAGTTCGACCATGGCGGCGCAGGGTGATGTGTCGCCGGAGAAGGCGAGCACCTTGCCCTCGGCCTCGAACCGGATGCCGAAGCATTCGCTGATCTCGCGCGGAATATGCTCGACATAGTCGCACCAGATTTTGACGTCTTCGTCCTCATAAACGAGTCCGGGAGACACCTCGCGGATATCGGGGCGGACGGCTTCGAGATTCCCCTGGCGCAGCGGATAGGCGCTGCGGGCGCGGAAATCGGAATCGAACGCGCCGCCTTCGAACAGGCTGTCGCAGAAATGCTTGGTGCCTTTCGGGCCGAGCACGATGGGCGGGTTATCGCGGTCCCACATCCAGCCGGTGATGGCGAAGAGCGGAAAGTCGCAGATATGGTCATGATGCAGATGGGTCAGGAAGACGGCCTTCACATCGACGGGGCTTGCATTGGCCGCGACCATGTTGCGCACGGTGCCCGCGCCGCAGTCAAACATGTAGCGCACGCCGTTATCGAGGGTGACGAGAATGCCGGATTGTGCCCGGTCCGGGTCGGCGAAGGCGGCGCCGGTGCCCAGCATGGTGACGTACATGATCGTTCTCCCCTTTGGATTACCTGCTTTTCAGGTACGCTATCATTAATACAGGTAATTACCAAGGTTTTTACTATGGTAAAAATAAAGGTATTCACCGGGAGATGGTCCTTTACCCCGTTTACTGCTACGCTCAGTCTGCCGCGACGATCGCGGGTGTGCCCATAAGGTTCCTATGGCAAAGAAGAAAAAACCGAAGTTTAGCGTGGAGGATTCCCACGCCTATTACATCTATTCGATTCAGGCGGCGTCCTATGCGACGCTCGCCGACGCCGTCCGCCCGCACGGACTTACCACGCCGGCGTGGCGGGTGATCGCGAACCTTCAGGAAAAAGACGGCATTAGTGTGCGGGATCTGGCGCGTAGGACGGTGATCGATGTTTCCAATCTTAGCAAATTGATCACTGCCATGAGCGCACAGGGGCTGGTGACGAAAGAACGCTCGACCGAGGATGCCCGAGTGATGCTGGTCCATATCACTGCGAAGGGTCTTGAAACCTTCGCCGCCGCGCTGCCTGCGGTGCGCCGGGTGCTTGACCATAACCTTGAAGGTTTCAGCGACAGGGAGCGGGATCGATTCCGGTCCTATCTGCAGCGGATGCTGGAGAACGCCGGCAGGCATTGAGTCTGCATTTGCCCGTGTTGTGCATCTCGGCCCCATTGCCGGGATTCCCGCACGCGGATAACGTGGGCGGAATGAATTAGGCTGGAGCGCCGGGTTGAACATGGAATACACCAAACTTGGCCGGACGGGCCTTCAGGTCAGTGTGGCGGGACTCGGCTGCGGCGGTAATTCGAAGGCCGGTCTGGGTGCGGGGGATAGTGACGCGGCCTCGGTTGCGCTGATCCGTCGGGCGCTGGATCTCGGCGTCAATTTTCTCGACACCGCGCGGGGTTACGGCACCGAGGGTGTTGTCGGCCAGGCGATTAAATCCGTGGCGCGCGAGTCCGTGATTATTTCGTCCAAGCATCAGGCAAATCCGCGGGTGACGGCGGAAAAGCTGTCAGCGGAGATCGATGCGTCGCTGCGCGACTTGGACACCGACTTTATAGATGTCTTTCATCTGCATGGCGTGCACCCGGAACACTATGATCATGCGCTGAATATTCTGGCCCCGGTGATGATCAAGGCGCGCGAGGCGGGGAAAATTCGCTTTATCGGCATCACTGAAACATCGCCGAACGATCATGGCCAGGTCATGCTGAACCGCGCGGCGGGTGACGGGTGCTGGGACGTGATGATGCTGGGCTTCAACATGATGCACCAGGTGGCGCGCACCGGATTGTTGCCAAAGACGATGGAAAACAATATCGGCACCCTGATCATGTTTGCCGTGCGCAACCTGTTCAGTGTGTCGGGCAAACTGCAGCAGACCATGCGCGACCTCGCCGCCGAGGACCGTGTCCCGGGCTGGCTGGCGGAAACCGACGACCCGCTGGGCTTTCTGGTCCACCCCGAAGACGGCGGGGCGGAAAGCGTGATCGAGGCGGCGTATCGTTATGCAAGGCACGAACCCGGGGCCGATGTTGTGCTGTTCGGTACCGGCAAGATCGCGCATCTGGAGGCCAATATCGCCTCGATCCTCAAACCGCCATTGCCCACCGCCGACACGGCGCGGCTGGCCCAGTTGTTCAGCCATTTGCAGGGCGTCGGGCTCGACCTGCCCGGTCCGGCCTGAAGGCGGTCTCTTGACGGGGGCGCCTGTCGCGGCGAAACCTTCACCCCATGATTGAACGGTTCGTATCCACTGACACAATATTTGCCCTGGCCAGTGCGCCGGGACGGGCGGGTGTGGCCGTTATCCGGGTTTCCGGCCCGTCCGCAGGCGATGTGCTGCGTGATATCTGCAGTCTTTCTGCGTTACCTGAACCGCGGCGGACCATACGGTGCCGTATGGTGGATCCGGTGGATGGCGGCCCGCTGGATGACGGGTTGGCGATCTGGTTTGCCGGGCCCGCCAGTTTTACCGGTGAAGATGTGGCCGAGCTGCATATCCATGGCGGGCGGGCCACGATCGAGGCCGTCACCGGCGCGCTGGCGGCATTGCCGGGTCTGCGGTTGGCCGAACCGGGCGAGTTTTCGAAGCGCGCGTTTCTCGCCGGCAAGATTGACCTGACCGAGGCCGAGGCGATTGCCGACCTGGTTGACGCGGGCACGGATGCCCAGCGGCGACAGGCGCTGGCGCAGCTGGGCGGCGGGCTGGCTGATCGGCTTGAAGGCTGGCGGGCCGAGCTGATCGATATACTTGCCCATACCGAAGCGTGGATTGATTTCCCCGATGAAGATCTGCCGGCTGATGTCGAGCGGGCGGCGCGGGCGCGGATCTCGGCGCTCGAAGGGGAAATCCGGGCGTTCCTGGATGATAACCGGCGCGGTGAGCGGCTGCGCGACGGGCTGCAGATTGCCATTCTCGGCGCCCCCAATGCGGGCAAGTCATCCCTGTTGAACGCCATCGCCGCGCGGGAGGCCGCCATTGTTTCGGCAACGGAAGGGACCACGCGTGACGTGATCGAGGTACATCTCGATCTGGGTGGCTGGCCCGTGACCATTGCCGATACTGCCGGGCTGCGCGAGGCGGCGGATGAGATTGAGCGCGAAGGTGTGCGCCGGGCGCTGGACCGTGCCGGAACAGCAGACCTGCGGTTGGTGGTGTTTGATTGCAGCCGGGCGCCAGATGCGGCAAGTATGGCGCAACTCGGGGACGGGACGGGTGCCGTGCTCGCAATCGCGAACAAGGCCGACCTGACCGATCAGCCGGCGGCGGAGATTGCGGGTGTGTCTGCGCTTGGTATATCGGCAAAGACCGGTGCGGGCCTGCCCGAGCTGTTGCAACGTCTTGAGACGCTGGCAGCCGAGATGATGGCCGCGGGGGCCGGTGCGTCTGGGGCCGGTGCGTCTGGGGCCGGTGCGTCTGGGGCCGGTGCGTCTGGGGCCGGTGGGGCTGGCGGCGCGGAGGTGCCGTTGACCCGGTTGCGCCACCGGGTTGCCCTGATGGATAGCGCGGACGCTTTGGCACGGGCGGCCACAGCAGGGCCGGG
>CAJQLI010000423.1 GCA_905479125.1 uncultured Alphaproteobacteria bacterium
CGCGGACCGATCCGGCTTCTTGGCGCGCCGGGCCCCGGCGCCTGGATGGGTATTCGGCTTATTCTCCAAGTTGTTAGCACTCGAAGCGGTTTGTGAGCGTACCAATATTAATTAAGTAAATAATAAAATAATGGTCGATTATTTACACATATTAACAAATATAATGACTTATCACAACTTAAAATTTAAATTCAAATATGTTTTTTATTTATATTTATATAATATGAATCTGTCGTGCGAATTCAACGTTCCGCCTCGGTGGCGTGCGCAATGCCAGGTCACCGCGAGCGCCATGACATATCGATCTGCTCTCCGGTCGGGGCCCTGCTCTCGTCGGGGGATTTGAACATGGTCTTGCGCCGCGTACGGCAAACACGTGCGGGGGAATCCACCAATTGACATTTTTACCTCTCCTCACAGCTTCATTTAAAACAGGCCATTTACGATGGAATTTTTAGTTCAATATCCGTATTTGCTAGTGCCGCTAATATTTATTGCCAGGGTTTCGGACGTTTCTCTTGGAACGTTCAGGACCATTGTCATATTTCGGGGCCACAAATTTCTGGCCTCGTTTATCGGTTTTTTTGAAATCCTGATTTGGTTAGTGGCCGCATCCCAGGTTTTGTCAAATCTCGATCATTGGTATCTCGCACTGTCTTATGCCAGTGGTTTTGCCGTCGGTAATTATGTCGGTATTTCGATTGAAAGCCGCTTTGCCATTGGGGCCGAACTTATTCGTTGCATATCGTTCAATCGTGATGTCCTGGCAGGACAATTGCGTGAAGAGGGGTATAAGGTCGTCTCGTTTGATGGTGATATGGGTGAATCGTATCCGGTCGAGCTTTTGCTTATTATCGAAAAAAGACGCAACGTCTCTTCGCTTATTCAGTCGATAAAAGAACTGGATAAGAGTGCCGTTTATTCTGTGTCGGATCTAAAAAGCATTTATGAGGGACCAAGCCTTCTGCCCAAACGCAGTTTCTTACTTAGAACATTTAATCAGTAGTAAAAGAGTTGAAAATGAAAATTCATTCAATACTTGTATATTGATGCGTTCGCTGCGATATCGCCAAGCCCTATCGCAAGTCCGTAGCCATCTCGAATAAGGCTTCCAGCGGTCCCGTTCTGGCTGCCCCGAAGGTTTGGCTTCCGGAGCGGCCCAAGTGGATAAAACCATCTAATGGTCGCCACCATCATCGCCATTTCAGTATTGCTGCTGGCTGTTTTCAGCATAAATATGGGTGTTGGTTTGCAGTCGACTTTGCTTGGCGTGCGTGCCGGATAGAGGGCTTCGCGCTGCCCATGATCGGCACCATCATGGCGTTTTACTTCGGGCTATATTGGGGGCTCGATTTACAGCCCGCGTCTGATCAACCGCATCGGGCATATCCGCACCTTTGCTGCGCTGGGGTCGGTTGCGTTCGCTGCTGGACTCCTTCACGCCGTATTCATAGAATCGTGGACTTGGTTGGTGCTTAGGGCAATCACCGGGTTTTGCCTTGCCGGGTTGGTAATGGTGGCGGAAAGCTGGCTCAATCAGGCCGCCAACAACACCAATCGCGGCGGCGTCCTTGCGACCTACATGGTGGTTTCCCTGGGGGCGATGGCCATCGGGCAGTTTCTGTTGAACCTTGCCCCGCCCAGCGGTGCCATTCTGTTCATCGTGGTTTCAGTGTTGGTCTCCATTTTCCTGGTACGATCGATCATTGGCTTAAATTATTCGATATTGGACAAAAGACACTGCTGCTTCTGGCAATGAGTCGACCTTGCAGCGCTGCTTATAAATATATTCGGATTGTCCTCAAAAAGCGGAAATCACAATGAAGTTGTGCTGTTCGGACTCCTTTCACCCAACGCGTTGTTCCATTCCGCCAATTCATCGAACAGAGGGTTCGAACTTTGTCCCTTCAGGTCCACCAATTTTTTCGAAACCGTCGTGCCGGAAGTGCGCCGAAAGGCCAGAGATCGGCAGATTGCATTGCCGGTATAACCGGACGTGAATTCACGTAACACAAAGGCTAAAAGTTTCGTCCGTTCAACCTGACGTCAACTGAATGGATTTACTTTCTCGCAGGTCTCTCGGTGCCCCCGACGAACATTCGATAGCCTAATCGCTCATTCGGCCAATAGTCCCAGATGGCGTAATGCTGCACCGCGCGATTATCCCAGCAGGCCACGGTATGATCTGTCCAGTTAAAGCGCATCGTCCAGTTGGGGCGCTGTTGATGGTGGTACAAAAAGTCCAGGATGTACCGGCTTTCATCCTCGGGAATATCGTTGATGTACCTGGTGAAGTAGGGATTGACGTAAAGGACTTCCCGGCCGTTCTCCGGGTGGGTGATCACGACAGGATGTTCTGCCAGAAGGTGCGTTTCCTTATTGTCTTTTGTCACTGAAGCATCAAATGCCACGTCGGCATTGTGCGTGGCGACCTTGCCCTTGAGATAATCTTTCATGCCCGGGCTCAGTTCTTCACAGGCCTTTGCCGCCGAGAGAAACATGGTATCGCCCCCACCATCCGGTGGAATTATTTCCTGATACAGAACACTGTATTTGGGAGGAATCTCGGCGCAGCTCTGATCGGTATGCCATGCTTCGCCCGAGATGCGGGCCGAATTCTCGTTGAAATGCTGTTTCCTGAGCGCGGGATAGCCGTCGACGGGTTTGGATGCCGTGCTTTTGCCGCCGACATGGACATGCGGTTCGCCCAGATATCTGACGAACCGGTCCTGGTCTTCCGGACTCAGGTCCTGGTTTCGGAAAAATACGACACCGAATTCGTTCAAAGCTGAATGAATTTCGTCTACTTCGCTATTGGTAAGCGGGCTGGTTAAATCTACCCCGCCGATTTCGGCGCCGATATGGGGGGAGGATTTCTTCACCGTAATGGCGTTATAGGGCATTCCATTATTCCTTCCGGTAGGAAGACAAAATAAAGCATCTGCATAGCGCTAAGTACAGTAACCGGGCGGGGAAGAGCGCGTACACAGCGTAGCGTGGAGGCATCCAATATGGACGTGTGTGTTTAATTGCCTGTCCAGCGTCGGATCTAACCGCGACCCGTCGCGATCAATCAAAGTTACCTGGCGCTGGCGCACATGTTTGTCTCCGGGTTTTTCTTCAGCCCGGCATCACATACCAATTTGGCTTCCTTGGGGTCGCATGCGCGGTTGTCCAGCGCGCCGCAACGCCAGTTGAGGGCGTTTTTCGAGACCTTTGCGAAGTCCTTCATGAATTTTTTGGGTGGCAGCCGGTCTTCGGCCGTGAGGTGGTTCCAGTAAGTCAGCATCTGGATGTTGCCGTCTTCTGTCTTGCTGAGCCGCTTTAGACCCGGGTCTCGTTTGGCATGTGCGACGGCGGCGACGATCTTGGGCCTGGCATCGGCGACCGAATTGATGTGATCGATCAGCATACCGACGAGCATGATGCCGCCGGCGACAATGATTTGCGGGCCTGCCCCGGCGGCGGTGGTTGAGGCGGTCGCTGCCGCCCGGGTTACGCCCTGCTATGTCATCAGGGTGATGGTCCGTTGTGTCGCGATCCCGGCGAGACGCTGGGCCATCGCGCTCCCGGCTTTTTTCGCCGCTTCAACCGATAACTTGGTCAGGGCTTTTTTGAAGAGATAGTGTGCGCCCACGCCGGCGCCCATCTCGGCCCCCGTGCGCAAGGCAAAACTTCCGACCAGACCGGGCTGACTGAAATCTGCGAAGCCGTTCCCGGCCGCGCCGAGCAGGATGCCCAACGCGTCACCGACATAGGGGAGCTTTTCGGTCGCCCGCGCCAGCACTTCGCCGGTAGCCGTCAGGCCAATCGTATTTGCCAGGGCTATTTCTTCAAAATCGGGGGAGACGACGCCGAGGGTGATCACGCCGGGCGCGTATTTACGCTGCTGGTAATCGGCGGCTTTTTTCCATGCGTCATACGCGGCAAGCGCATCCCTTGCGACATGAAGGCGTTTTCTGATGATGTGCGCGGTGAAGGATTTTATCAGTAACTTTTCGGCGGCGCTTGCTTTCGCGGGTTCGGTGATTCCCGCGATAATACGCGCGAATACGGCCGCCGCCGCCGCCGGACTTGTTGCGGGTTCATCGGCAAACCGGCTCCTTTCCAGTTCGAGCGCTTTGGCCTCGCTCAGACCGGGGGTTAATTTCGCGCGCGATTTTGCCACTTCCCGGATACTGGCGGCGATGAATTCGGGGTGCCGTGTCGTAAGATCCAGCAGAACGCTGG
>CAJQLI010000424.1 GCA_905479125.1 uncultured Alphaproteobacteria bacterium
TCGCTGATGCTGGACGAGGATCTGGCCGAGGCATTGGCGTTGGCGCATGATCTGGGACACACGCCTTTCGGTCATGCCGGCGAAGACGCCCTGGACGAAGTCATGGCACCGCATGGCGGTTTCGACCATAACGGCCAGACATTGAGGATTATAACCTCGCTGGAGGCGCGCTATGCGGAGTTCGACGGGCTGAACCTCACCTGGGAAACCCTGGAAGGTATCGCGAAACATAACGGTCCGTTGATAGGCGGCGGCGCAGTTGGGGACCTCCCTTGGGCGCTCGCGGAATACACCTCGAAACATGATCTCGATCTGGACACCTGGCCGAGCGTTGAGGCACAGGTCGCGGCAATGTCGGACGATATCGCCTATCACTCCCATGATGTCGATGACGGGCTCAGGGCGGGATTGTTCGCGGTCTCGGACCTGGCGGACGTGCCAATTCTGGGGCCAATCCTGCATGATGTGCAGTCCCGCTACCCGGACCTCGAGGCCTCTCGGCTTATTCACGAGATCGGACGGCGTCTCATCAACCAGATGGTCAACGACCTTTTGGCAGAGACCACCCGACGATTGCGCGATGCCGCGCCAAAGTCATCCGATGATGTCCGGCGGTTCGGCGCGCCATTGGTCGGTTTTTCGCCAGAGATCGATCATGCCAACAGGGCCTTGAAGGAGTTCCTGTTTGAGCGCATGTATCGCCATTACCGCGTGAACAGAATGACCAGCAAGGCGCGTCGCGTCGTCTCGGATCTGTTTACGCTGTATGTCGACGAGCCCGAATGTCTGCCGGCGGAATGGCGCATCGGTGCGGAACAGGCGGATAAAACCTTGCGGGCGCGCCATGTGGCGGATTACATCGCCGGCATGACCGACCGTTTCGCCCTTGATGAGCATCGCCGGCTTTACGATTTATACGAAGAGAACAGATGAACGTTTTCAACAGCTACCGCGTGATTATCGAGAACATCGTTGCGGAAATGACAGCCGCCGGCGATCTTCCGCCAGACCTTCCGGTCGACCGGATATCGGTAGAGCCCCCGCGCGACCCGTCCCATGGCGATATTTCTACGAATGTGGCGATGGTTCTGTCGAAGCCGGCGGGCAAGAAGCCCCGGGATCTTGCAGAGATGATTTCGGCCAGACTTGCGGACGCTGAAGGCGTTGAAACCGTTGAGATCGCGGGGCCGGGCTTTGTGAACCTGCGCCTTGAAACCGCTGCATGGCAGGAACAGGTCGGCAATATCCTCGGCGCGGGTGTGTCCTATGGCGATGCCGATATCGGCGGCGGCAAGGCGATAAACATCGAATATGTCTCCGCCAATCCGACGGGGCCGATGCATGTCGGTCATGCGCGCGGAGCGGTGATCGGTGATGTTCTGGCATCGTTGCTGAGCAAGGTGGGCTACGATGTAACCCGCGAATATTACGTCAATGATGCCGGTGCCCAGGTCGATGTGCTGGCACGTTCGGCGCACCTGCGGTACCGCGAGGCCCTTGGCGAGGAGATCGGCAAGATTCCGGACGGTCTGTACCCGGGTGACTATCTGGTCGGCGTCGGCAAGGCATTGGCGGATCGGGACGGGGACAAATGGGCGGCACTGGATGAAGACCAGTGGTTGCCGGATATGCGGGATTTCACGATCGACGCGATGATGGGGCTGATCCGTGAAGACCTGGCGGCGCTGGGTATCGAGCACAAGCTTTTCCGGTCGGAGAAATCGCTACATGAAGATGGCCTGATCGCTGACGTGGTCTCCGTTCTGGAAGGCCGCGACCTTGTCTATTGGGGCACTCTGGATCCGCCGAAGGGGCAATTGCCCGACGATTGGGAAGAGCGGGAACAATATCTCTTCCGGTCAACGCAGTTTGGGGACGACGTAGACCGACCGTTGAAGAAATCGGATGGTAGCTGGACCTATTTCGCCGCCGATGTCGCGTATCATCTCGATAAGTTCCGCCGCGGTTTCGGTGAAATGGTCGACGTCTGGGGTGCCGATCACAAGGGCTACATCAAGCGGATGCAGGCCGCGGTCAAGGCGACGACCGACGGCGAGGGCGTCCTCGATGTGCGTATCTGCAACCTGGTGAACCTGTTTGAGGATGGCGAACCGGTCCGGATGTCGAAACGGGCAGGGACGTTCATTACCCTGCGTGAAGTCGTCGACCAGGTCGGCAAGGATGTCGTTCGTTTCATGATGCTGACACGAGGCAATGAAGCGCCGCTCGATTTCGATCTCAAGCAGGCCCTGGATCAATCCCGCGATAACCCGGTGTTTTATGTGCAATACGCTCACGCCCGGGCATGTTCGGTTATTCGAAACGGCCAGGAGGCCGCAGCCATTGAGTCTGTTGACGATTCGAGCCTCGCGGAAGCTGATATGTCGTTGCTTGCGGACGATGCGGAGCTTGCTCTGATCAGAACATTGGCTGGTTGGCCCAGACTGGTTGAGGCGGCTGCACAGGCCCGGGAGCCGCATCGTATCGCTTATTACCTGAACGATGTGGCAGCAGGTTTTCATGGCCTCTGGAACAAGGGCAACGAAGACGTCGGTCTGCGATTTATTATTGCCGATGACGCGGCATTGACGAAAAGCAGGCTCGCGCTGGTTCGTTCCGTAGCAGTGGTGATTGCGTCCGGGCTTGCGGTAATGGGCGTCAAACCGGTTGAGGAGATGCGCTAATGGCAGATGATTTTCGCCCTGATGTAGACGACAGGATCGTTCCCCCTGAGCAGGATGAACCTGCGTCCTATAACAGGCGTGGCAAGCGGGTGATGACAGGGCTCGTTGCAGTGGCAGCTGTGCTGGGGTTCGGGGTCGTACTGGTCTATGCCTATAACAAGGGCAAGCAGGATGGTCCCGGCAAGGTCCCGCCGGTAATCCAGGCGGAGGAAGGGCCGAGCAAGATCCGACCTGAAAACCCGGGCGGAATGAAGGTTCCAAATCGGGATAAAGAGGTCTTCAACCGCCTCGAAACGGATAATAAGTCGAGCACGGTCGAACGGTTGCTTCCACCGCCCGAAAAACCGATGACACCGCCCGCACCGCCGCCTGCAGCCGTGCCGGAGGAAATGGCGAAAATGGCGCCCGCTGCAGAGACTGGGGGCAACGTTGCAGTGACTCTCAAACCTGCTGTCGCACCGCTGCCGGTGCCGCCGAAAGAGATTAAACCCATGCTGGCCGAGCCACCCAAGGCCCCACCGGCGCCCCCTGCAGCTAAAAAACCAGCAACGGCGGCAAAAAAGGTTGCGTCAAAGGCGCCCGCTTCGACGCCAAAAGCGGCGGCCAAGACCGGCGCGTATCGCGTTCAGATGGCCTCTTTAAAGTCTCGTGCGGCGGTGCAGAAGAACTGGGCATCACTGAAACGCAAGCACCCGGACCTGCTTGGAAAGCTGCAGTTGAACATCCAGTCCGTGCAGCTTAGCGGGGGGCGGGGAACCTTCTATCGTATGCAGGCAGGACCGATGACGTCGCGTGCGCAGGCAAACTCACTCTGTGCCCGCCTGAAAAGCCGAAAGCAGGGCTGTATCGTTGTCCGACGCTGACGGGAATGCGCCTGCTGCGGTTGTTTTTGGCTGCGCGGGAACGGAACTTTCAGCCGAAGAGCGTGCATTCTTCCGCGATGCCGACCCTCTCGGTTTCATTCTGTTTGCCCGCAATATCGATACACCGGACCAGGTTCGGCGACTGACGTCTGAGTTGCGCGCATCGCTGGGGCGCGACGATGCCATTATCTTGATAGACCAAGAAGGCGGCCGGGTTCAGAGGTTGCGCCCGCCGCATTGGAATGATTATCCCGCAATGCAGACATTGGGCGTGAAGGCTGATGTCGACCCTGAGGGCGCCGCTGAATGCGTCATGCTGACCTACCGGCTGATTGCGGAAGACCTCACGGCTCTTGGTATTGATGTCGACTGTGCGCCGGTTCTGGACCTGCCTGCACCTGACGGCCACGAGATTATCGGTGATCGCGCGTTTTCCGATGACCCGGACATCATCGCCCGGCTTGGGCAGGCCTGTTGTGACGGGCTGATGGCGGGCGGCGTGATGCCGGTGATAAAACATATTCCCGGTCACGGACGTGCAACCGCCGACAGCCACCTGGAACTGCCGCATGTCGAAACAGGCCGGGCTGTTCTGGAAGCAACGGATTTCGCGCCTTTCCGGGCGTTGCGGCATGCGCCTGCCGGTATGACGGCGCATATCGTCTATGATGATCTGGATGCCGTAAACCCGGGGAGTTCGTCTTCGATCGTCGTGTCAGATATCATTCGGGATCATATCGGCTTTGATGGTCTGCTGTTTTCCGATGACGTTTGCATGAAGGCATTGCAGGGGCCGCTTGGGTCCAGGGTCTCGTCGGTTCTTGATGCCGGTTGTGATGTCGCCCTCCATTGCGATGGCAATTTGGATGACATGGTTGCCATCGCAGAGACATGTCCCCGGATGCGTCCGGAATCGATGGTCCGGCTGAATGCCGCAAGGCCGTCAGCAGCCGATTCGCAATCGATCGACCGCGATGCGGCAAAACGGCGGATTTCCGTGTTTTTTGGTGGCTAGATCACGCGGAATTCGACCGTCGCTCCGTTGGTCGGATCCGTTTTGAAACGTATACTTCACAGCTTGGGAAATGGCGTCTCGTCGCAGGAGTAAACGGTTCGCATGGCCGATCAGGTAGATACGTTCGAGGAAGAGCCCGTACGGGAAATGTACGACCTTGTCCTCGATCTTGACGGATTCGAAGGCCCCATAGATTTGCTGCTGACCCTTGCGCGTCAGCAGAAGGTCGATCTCGCGAAAATGTCGATCCTGAAACTTGCAGAGCAATATCTCGCTTTCATCACCGCTGCAAAACAGCTTCGTCTGGAAGTAGCGGCTGATTACCTCGTGATGGCAGCGTGGCTCGCTTACCTGAAATCCAGACTGCTGCTGCCCGCAACCGAAGAGGATGAAGAGGCGTCTGGTCCTGAACTTGCAGAAGCGTTGACGTTCCAGCTACGGCGGCTCGATTCCATGCGCGAGGCAGGCGAGAAACTGTTGGTGCTGCCACGGCTTGGCCGGGATGTATTTCGGCGTGGCGCGCCGGAGGGAATGGAAGTCGTCCGCACAGCGGTATACGAGGTTTCGCTGTATGATTTGCTGAAGGCATATGGCGATAATCGCCGAAGGGCCACAGGATCTCATCTGACGATCGAGGCATCTCAGCTTTATTCTCTCAGCGATGCGATTGAGCGTTTGCGCGGGGTCATGGGTGAAGTCGGTGACTGGACCTCCCTAAGTGCGTTCCTGCCGGAGGATTTGAGGGACGGGTTGTTTATGCGGTCTGCGGTAGCCTCTACCTTTGCTGCCAGTCTTGAGATGGTAAAAGAGGGCAGGGCAAATATCCGCCAGTCCAGCGCTTTCGGTCCGATATTTATTAAGGGGAAGGAGGCCGCCGCAAATGGTTGAGCTAGCCCAGGAAATTGTTGAAGAACGTGATGATGCCGCCGTTGATGAAGAGATGGCAGGCGAGGCAAACACCGTGAATGAAGCGCCCGAGGAAGACATAGCTGAAGCTGGGGAAGACACGGCTGAAGCTATCGAAGATACCGGTGACGCGGTTGAAGATACTGGTGAAGCTGCCGAAGCCGAAGAAATCGGGGAGCTCGAACCCAGCGATCTGGTCCAGGAAACGCGCATTGTCGAGGCTTTGCTTTTTGCGGCAACCGAACCCGTCAGCACTGATTTTCTGGCCGAGCGGTTGCCTGAAGGCACCGATATCGGCGCCATCCTCGAAGACCTGCAGACGTTGTATGCGAGCCGGGGCGTGAATGTTGCCCGTGTCGCCGGTAAGTGGTCACTGCGCACGGCAGAGGATCTGTCACCGCACCTGCGGATTGAACGTAAAGTAAGCCGGAAGCCGTCACGCGCGGCAGTCGAGTCCCTTGCGATTATTTCCTATCACCAGCCTGTTACGCGCAGTGAGGTCGAGGAAATTCGGGGTGTTTCGGTCAGCAAAGGATCGTTTGATGTGTTGCTGGAAGCCGGCTGGATCAAACCGGTCGGCCGTCGCCGTACCCCTGGAAGACCGACAACATGGGGAACAACGCCGGTTTTCCTTGAGGAATTCGGTCTCGACTCGCTTGCCGATCTGCCGGGTGTTGATGAGTTGAAGGCGTCGGGCCTGCTGGATACGCGACCTGCCGGAACGATCATCGGCGATACCGGCGAAATGTATACCGGCGCTGAAGCAGAAGGCGCGCCCGAGGATGAAGAACCTGAAGCTCTGGCAGATGAAGATGATGGTGTTGATCCGGGCGTAGCTGAAAACGCGGACATCGCCGCTACCGATGAGGCTGCGTTGGAAGCGGTTAGTGAACTCGAGCAGGAAGCCGAGCAAGAGGCTGAATATGCTGACGGGAGCGACGGGGACGCTGAAGCTGAAGAGGGTGGCGAAGAGGGATCTGAATCAGAGCGGAGCTGATCCTGTTTCCGGGTTTCCATGAAAACGCTTTGCTGCCTGCATTCTTCATTTGCTATTGCGATAGGGTCGCAATAGCTTCCGCGGACCATGACCATTCATACTGACGGCGACCAACGCGCTTCAGGTCTGACAGTGAGCGGGCTCAGCCATTCCTTTGGTCCGCAGCAGATCCTGAAAGATATCAGCCTTAATGTGGCTCCGGGAGAAATCCTGTGTCTACTGGGGCCGTCTGGGTGTGGAAAGACAACAACCCTGCGCCTGATCGCGGGCCTGGAAGAGCTCCAGACGGGGCGGATCGCGTGGAACGATCTTGTCCTTGCCGATACGGGGCTTAATGTCCCGCCGGAAAAACGGCAGGTGGGTCTGCTGTTTCAGGATTTCGCGCTTTTCCCGCACCTTACCGTTGCCGAAAACGTGGCATTCGGCCTCAAGGGTTTGTCCGCAGAAGAACGGGACTCCCGCGTGCATGAAGTTCTCGATCAGGTCGGAATGTTGCGGTATGGCACGAAATATCCCCATTTTTTGTCAGGCGGTGAACAGCAACGTGTAGCACTGGCGCGCGCGCGCGCACCCCGGCCGCGGATATTCCTTCTCGATGAGCCGTTCTCGAACCTGGACACGAGGCTCCGCAATCAGCTTCGTGATCTGTGTCTGCATGTGCTCAAAAAATCGGATTCGTCCTCTGTTATCGTCACCCACGACCCTGAAGAAGCCATGTTCATGGGCGATAAGGTCGCCGTTATGCAGGATGGCGAGATTGTCCAGATAGGTCCGCCGGAAGAGCTTTATTTCAGGCCGCTCAGCGCGTTCGTCGCCGGATTGTTCGGAGAAGTGAACGAAATAACGGGCAGGGTGGTAGATGGCCATGTCGTCACGCCACTGGGCCGCGTTTGTGCGCCGAACCTGAATGACGGCATGGAGGTGGACGTTCTGGTGCGCCCCGAAGCGCTCCATGTTTCGGAAGGTTCTGACCGCGGGGCTGTCGCGAGTGTGATTACATCGCGGTTGCTTGGCGGCTCCAGCCTGTTGCATCTAAGCGTCCCGAACGGTGAAGACGGCGGGCTACATGTGCATTCGCGTGTACCGGGGCGAATGCTGCCACCGGAGGGCTCTTCGGTCAGGCTATCGCTCGATGAGCAGAATGTTTTCGTATTTCCGAGGGAATAGAAAAGTCTGTAGCCCCTTTTTATTGCAGTGCGAGAGGCTTTCTGCGATTATCCCGGCCACATCAACGGATAAAGAACAGGAGCATCTCTCATGGGGAGCTTCAGTATTTGGCACTGGGTCATTGTTTTGGTCGTCGTGCTCGTACTTTTCGGCGGCGGCGGCAAGTTGTCTCGTATTATGGGCGATGCCGCCCGTGGCATTAACGCCTTCAAAAAAGGCCTTAAAGAAGACAAACCGAATGGCGATGCGGCAGCAATGCCCGACAAGTCGCTTAATTCGGAAAGCGGAGACGCCGTTTCAGATGGCGTCAAGAAAGACGAAGCCGCTAAAAGCTAGGGCTTCGTCGCAACAGGTTTTGTGAAGAAGGGCGCGCGCCGCCATGCTGGACATCGGCGGATGGGAATTCCTCCTGATTGCCATTCTAGGGATCATGATTATCGGTCCCAAGGAACTGCCCGGTGCTATCCGGACGGTAAGCATGTTTGTGCGCCGTGCCCGTGAGCTCGCACGTGATTTTCAGTCTGGCATCGAGGAAGTGGCGCGAGAGGCCGAACTCGACAAACTGACAGACGATATCAAGGAAATTGCCGCAGACGGTACCGGAGCCGGGAACCTGCGGGATGAATTGCAGGGGGCTGTGGATCCGGATGGAACTCTGGCGCAGGCAATGGACTATGAAACCGATTGGACTGACGACGATCTGATCGACTACGACGCCCCTGAATTTGCGGACGACAATCGAATATCGCCGCCTGAGCAGCCGAAAAAAGCCGATCCTGCCAAAGCCGACACTGGCGATCAAAACTCTGATGTCGCAGAAGGTGCCGGGGAAGATGTCGATGGTGACTCTGCAGGTGCCGCGGTCACGGAGAATACAGCTGCAGGCGAACCCGACGTCGAAACAACCGAACCCTCACCAGAAGCAGAGTCCGGGAAGAAACCGGATGGGGCGTCATGAGCGAGAAGATAGCTGATGGTCAGGAAGAGCCTGTGCCTGTTGATGACGGTGGCGAGAAGAAAATGCCGCTGCTTGAGCACCTTGTCGAGTTGCGCACCCGCCTGATTTACAGCTTTTTGGCGTTTTTCCTGCTGTTCCTCGCGAGCTTCTATTTCGCGCAGGAAATATATGATTTCTTTGTTCGTCCCTTGGCACGGGCAATGGATGGTCGTGAAGGTGCTCGGATGATCTTTACGGCCCTCTACGAGCCGTTTCTGGCCCAGATCAAGGTCGCCTTTTTTACGGCATTGTTCCTGGCGTTTCCGGTGATTTCGATCCAGCTCTGGATGTTTATTGCGCCCGGGTTATACAAGAACGAAAAGGGTGCATTCCTGCCGTTTCTGGTGGCAACGCCTATCCTGTTTTTCATGGGCGGGGCGCTGGTCTACTACCTGATTATGCCGATGGCATGGGAGTTCTTTCTGAACTTTCAGACCGTCGGCGGCGAAGGGACCCTGGCGATCCAGGTTGAGCCCAAGGTTGACCAGTATCTCTCTCTCGTTCTCCGCCTGATCTTCGCGTTCGGTATCGCCTTTGAGCTACCGGTCTTGCTGATCCTGCTTGCGAAGGCGGGAATTGTAACGTCGGCGGGACTGGCGGCGAAGCGGCGCTATGCAATTGTCGGCGTATTTATCGCCGCGGCGATTCTGACGCCGCCGGACGTGATTAGCCAGATCGGGCTGGCAATCCCGATTATCATCTTGTACGAGATATCTATTATCGGCGCCCGGATAATCGAAAAGAAACGGGCCAAGAATGCGGCGGAAGAAGACCTCGACGACGACCCGGAGGACGATCCCGACGAAGATGGATCTAAGCCTGATCGTGAGTCTGACCGCCGCGACGCCTGAATTTCGGTTTAATAACTAAGAATAGAAGAACATGCACGATATCAGATGGATTCGTGAGAACCCCGATGCCTTCGATAGCGGGCTTGCCCGCCGGGGACTGTCTGCGCTTTCTGCACAGGCGTTGGAGATCGATGCCGAGAACCGCACGATAACAACGGAATTGCAGGACCTGCAGACGCGCCGGAACGATGCGTCGAAGCAGATCGGGGCCCTGAAAGGGAAGGGCGAAGACGCGTCCGAACAGATGGCGGCGGTCGCAGCCATGAAAGACAACATGAACGCCCTCGAAGAGCGCCAGAAAGAAACGGTCTCGGCCTTGCGCGCGCTGCTGGAAAGCGTGCCGAACATTCCGGCCGACGATGTCCCTGACGGCGAGGACGAGGACGACAACGTCGAACTCCGCTGTGTCGGAGACAAGCCGACATTTGATTTCGATGTCCGGGATCATGTTGATATTGGCGAGAGCCTTGGGCTTCTTGACTTTGAGGCAGCCTCCAAGCTTTCGGGTTCACGGTTCGTTGTAACGCGCGGCGCACTTGCCCGCATGGAACGCGCCTTGTCTGCCCTGATGCTGGACCTGCATACCGACGAGTTCGATTACACCGAGGTGAATCCGCCGCTGTTGGTCCGCGACGAGGCTGCTTATGGCACGGGCCAGCTGCCTAAATTTGAAGAAGACCTTTTCAAAACAACGACCGATCACTGGCTTATCCCGACGGCCGAAGTGCCGCTGACCAACCTGGTGGCGGGCGATATTCTTGATGAGGCAAAACTGCCGCTGCGCTTTACCGCCCATACGCCGTGTTTCCGGTCGGAAGCGGGGGCTGCGGGCAAGGATACGCGTGGCATGCTGCGCCAGCACCAGTTCACAAAAGTGGAGATGGTCAGCATCTGTCATCCGGATGCGTCTGCGGATGAGCACGAACGTATGACCGGGTGCGCCGAAGAGGTTCTCAAACGCCTCGGCCTGCATTATCGGGTGGTTGTCCTGTCGACGGGCGATCTCGGGTTTTCAGCGAAGAAAACGTATGACATCGAAGTCTGGCTACCGGGGCAGGATCGCTATCGTGAGATTTCGAGCTGTTCGAATTGCGGCGACTTTCAGGCAAGACGGATGAGTGCCCGTTTCAGGCCCGAAGACCGCAAGGGGACCAATTTTGTGCATACCCTGAACGGTTCCGGGCTGGCGGTTGGCAGGACCTTGATTGCGGTGATCGAAAATTACCAGCAGGCAGACGGGTCGATCCGGGTGCCGGATGCGTTGAAGCCCTATATGGGTGGTATCGAGGTTATAGCCCCGGCGGATGCCGCCTGATGGACCTGCGCCAGGCGCGAATTCTGGTGTCAAATGACGACGGCATCAATGCTCCCGGTATCAAGGTTCTCGAAAAAATTGCAAAGAAGCTGTCCGACGATGTCTGGGTTGTCGCGCCCGAGAGCGAACAAAGTGCGTCCGGTCACTCGCTGACATTGACGCTTCCGCTCAGGGTTCGGCGGATTTCGAAGCGTAAATTTGCCGTAAACGGTACGCCGACTGACAGTGTATTGCTGGCCGTCCAGAACATCATCAAGGGCAAAAAACCCGATCTTGTGCTGTCGGGTGTGAATGCCGGTGGAAACCTTGGCGAGGACGTCACCTATTCAGGTACGGTCGCTGCAGCGATGGAGGGCGCACTTCTGGGTATCCCGTCGATCGCGCTCAGCCAGGTCCGGGTCTATGGCGAAAGTGTGCGTTGGGGAGCGGCCGAGCACCATGCGGAGCACGTAATCCGAAAACTGGTTTCTGAGGAGTGGCCGCGTAACGTGCTGATTAACGTCAATTTCCCTGATTTACCGCCGACGGATGTAGGTGCAACGGAGGTTACCGTTCAGGGCCGCCGCAAAATCGGCGATGCGGTGACGTCGGGCCGTGATCCGCGCGGCTACGATTATGTCTGGATCGGCACGGAGCGGGACGAAGACCCGTCGTTCAAGGGATCCGACCTGAAGGCGGTCAATGAAGGCCGGATCTCCATAACACCGCTCTGTCTCGATCTGACCCACAGGCGCAGCATGGCGCGCTTGCGGAAACTGTTCCCATGACCCTGGAGGCGAACCGGATTCGTCTGATCATGGAGTTGCGGGGAAAGGGCATCACGGATGCAAAGGTTCTCGGTGCGATAGAGCGGGTGCCGAGGGAAGCATTTGTGCCCGATACATTCAAAGATCAGGCTTATGAAAACATGGCGTTGCCGATTGGCAGCGGCCAGACGATCAGCCAGCCCGCCGTCGTGGCCTTCATGACGCAGGAACTCCAAATCGGTGACCGGATGAAGGTGCTCGAGATCGGCACAGGGTCCGGGTATCAGGCGGCTGTCCTCGCAAAACTTTGCCGACGGTTATACTCAATCGAACGTCACAGGGATCTTTTGCTGGACGCGGAACGGAAATTCCGGGAACTGCGGATCAATAACATTACGGCGAAAACCGGCGACGGTACGAAGGGGTGGCCGGAACAGGCACCTTTCGATCGTATTATTGTGACCGCGGCTGCCACGCGGGATATCCCGCATGCATTGCTGGATCAACTGGCGCCGGATGGCCTGATGATCGCTCCAATGGGGGATACGGCGCGGGATCAGCATCTTTACCGGTTCAGTTTCAATGCAGACGGGCAAATTGAGCGGGAAAAGATGTGGCCTGTGCGTTTTGTTCCGCTTATCGGCGACGATGAGGGGAAAGCTTCCAGTTGATGTTGCGGGTGAGCGAACCTAGGTTGACGTTCATGGATCGAAACTCGTTCGCCTTTGGACGGTTCGGCGTTGTCATCGGGCTCCTGCTCGTTCTGGCGGCGTGCGGCCAGCGTATCGGCTCGGCGCCCGTCATAAACGGGGCAACAGGCGAGCGGTTGGGCGATACGTCCGTGCAGGCCGATCTGCCGACGGCTGTGACCGTGCAGCGCGGGGATTCGCTCTATAAAATATCACGCCGGTACAATGTGCGGCTGCGCGCCATAATTGACGCGAATAACCTGAAACCGCCCTATACAATTTTCCCCGGACAAAAGTTGAGAATGCCGGTCACCGGCGTGCATGTCGTGGCGCGCGGAGAGACGGTCTATCAGATTGCACGGCGTTACGGCGCGGAGCCGGGCGCGCTGGTCCGTCTGAACAGGATTGCACCACCATACAGGCTTTATGCAGGTCAACGGCTTGTGCTACCCGGGGCATCTGCCGAGGCGCCCGCCGTCCAAACGACAGCCCAATCCGCTGCCCAACCCGCTGCGAGCCCAATTGATCGGAAGGCTTCGACAACAACCAGAAAATCACCACAGACATCTACCAAGCGTTTAACCCGCTCGAGGCCGACAACATCGCCGGCCCCGCGCAAGGTACTGCCTTCCAAACGGGTCGTGGTGAAGCGTGCACCGTCGATTTCCGCGTCAGTGAAACCACCGCCCAGTCGCGGCGGATTTCTGTGGCCGCTGAACGGGGGACGCGTCTTGTCGCGATTCGGCACGCTGGGCAAAGGCCTTCAGAATGACGGTATAAATATTCTGGCGCCCCGCGGAACACCTATCAGGGCGGTCCAGAACGGCGTGGTGGCCTATTCGGGAAACGAGCTGCGCGGGTTCGGAAACCTTCTTCTGATCAAGCACACCGGGGGCTGGATATCTGCCTACGCGCATAACGATCAACTGTTGGTAAAGACCGGCGATCAGGTGCGGCGGGGGCAGGTGGTATCAAGGGTCGGCAGCACGGGGAGTGTCGACAAGCCACAGCTGCATTTCGAATTACGGCGGAAAAATCGAGCGGTCGACCCCGAACGGTATCTGGGCAGACGAACAGCCAGTCTAAGGCGATAGCTCTGGCCTATCGGAGCAGGCCCTTGTCGGGCCGTGGCCGAGACGGGAAACTTCAGTCGAGTTGTTTTCTTTGACGGCCTGCAAGGTCCTGGATGTATTGCCAGGCGACCCGGCCGGAACGCGCGCCGCGGGTCATTGACCATTCAATTGCTTCAGCCCGCAGCGTCTTCTGGTCGATATCGAGGTCATAACGCGCAACATAGCCGTCGAGCATTTCGAAAAACGCATCCTGATCGCAGTTATGGAAGCCGAGCCAGAGTCCGAACCGGTCGGATAGAGAGACCTTTTCTTCCACCGCTTCTGCCGGGTTTATGCCGGTCGAACTCTCATTCTCGATCATGTCGCGTGGCATCAGGTGACGACGGTTTGATGTGGCATAAAAAATCACGTTCTTCGGGCGGCCTTCTATACCGCCTTCGAGCATGGCTTTGAGCGATTTATAGGTCGTGTCATCGGCGTCAAATGACAGGTCGTCGCAGAACAGGATGAACCGGCGGGGGCTATCGCGGAGCACGGCGAGCAGTTGGGGCAGGGATGACAGGTCTTCCCTGTGAATTTCAACCAGAACCAGCTTACCCTCTGTTTCCGCCGCGATCGTGCCATGGACGGCTTTGACGAGAGAGCTCTTCCCCATTCCGCGCGCGCCCCACAACAGGGCGTTATTGGCCGGATAGCCTTCGGCAAAGCGACGCGTATTCTCGAGAAGGGTGTCCCGTGACCGGTTGATGCCTATCAATTGTTCGATATCGAGCCGGTTGATGTCGGCCACGCGCTCTAGGCGGGACGTTTCAGCCTGCCACGTAAACGCATCGGCATCGGCCGGAATTTCAGTGGTTGCTGCTTTTGGCGCAATCCTGTCCAGCGCATCTGCGATGCGGGTGAGCAATTCGGTTGTATTCGTATCTGTCATATTCATGAGCAATCAGGCCGGAAATCGGCGCCGGACCCTATCACAAAGGCGTATCCGGTCAATTGGCTGCAACTCCTTTCGCGGAATCGGTTGCAAGCTGTTGGTGGACCGTTATATTCCGGCAACTTTCAGTCAATGGGGATTATATGATGTTTATTTCACCGGCCTGGGCGCAGGGCGCTGGCGGGGGTGGTCTTGACGGTCTTGGAGGCCTTCTGCCGCTCGTTCTTATTTTCGTGGTTTTCTACTTTCTTCTTATCCGTCCTCAGCAGAAGAAGGCCAAAGAGCATCGCGAAGTTCTGGCAAATCTGCGTCGTGGCGACCGGATTGTCACCAATGGCGGCCTTCTTGGCACGATCACGCGTGTTCCCAATGACACCGAGTTGATGGTTGAAATCGCCGACGGCGTCAAAGTACGTGTGCTCCGGGGAATGGTGGCGGAAAGCCTCAGCAAATCGGATCCGGCTCCTGCCAAGTCGAAAGACAAGGACAAGGGCAAGGATCAGGATGACGATGATGCAGATTATGACGAAGACGGTCCTGATGAAGATCAGGTGGATCGCGACGCGGAAGCAAATGAAGATTCTGAAAAGAAATCCTGATAGTTTCCAACCTTATCTGACCAACAACCGGTAAAGCATTCTCGCGCATGGTTTATTTCGCCAAGTGGAAGATCGTCCTCGTCGCCATAGTCACGATATTGGGGATCGCATCTGCGTTCCCCAATTTCCTGTCCGAAGAAGACGCTGCAGAACTGCCGGGTTTCCTGCCCAGCAATCAAATCAACCTCGGACTCGATTTGCAGGGTGGCTCGCACCTTCTGCTCGAGGTCGATGTCGCGGCAGTGTTGTCTCAACGGCGGGAAGGTCTTGTGGATGCCATCCGTGACGGCATGCGGCGGGGGACACCCCGCATCGGGTATCGCCGTCTTGGCGTTCGCGGTGAATGTGTCGGTTTCGATTTGCTTCGCGATGATGATTTGTCCCGTGCTCGTCAGATTGTGCGCGACCTTGATACGAACACGTTCGACCCGCAGCTTGAGATCAATGTTGACGGTTTAAGCGTTACTGTCTGCGCTACGGTAACCGGTCAGCGGGAAATTCTGACCTCGGCTGTTCAGCAATCCATCGAAATCGTTCGTCGCCGGATCGACGAACTTGGCACGCGGGAGCCGACCATTCAGCGCCAGGGTTCTGATCGTATTCTCGTTCAGGTACCCGGACTTGATGATCCGGAACGTCTGAAAGAGCTGATCGGTACGACAGCGAAGATGACCTTTCACCTTGTAGATCAGACAAATTCCGCCGCCGCGAGTTGCGGTGCCGGCCGCCGTCGTCCGCCGGGGACACTCTGCCTGCCTTCACAGGACGAAGTGGGTGCCGATAACAGCCCGATCATGTACCTGATTAAACGCCGTATCATGGTTGATGGAGAAAACCTCGTCGATGCGCAGGCCACGTTTCAGGATGGTCAGGCCGTCGTATCCTTCCGCTTTGATTCCGTGGGTGCCCGCCGTTTTGGCAACGTAACCCGCGAGAATGTCGGTCAGCCCTTCGCCATCGTCCTGGACAAGAAGGTCGTCAGTGCGCCGAGGATCAACGAGCCCATTCTAGGGGGCAACGGGGTTATTTCCGGCAGTTTCACCATCAATTCAGCACAGGACCTTGCATTGCTGTTGCGCGCAGGGGCGTTGCCCGCACCATTGACGGTCCTTGAAGAACGCACAGTGGGCGCCGAGCTTGGTGCGGATTCCATCGAGGCCGGTGAATTTGCGAGTGTGCTGGCAATTGTGCTCGTGATTATCTTTATGGCCGCAGCGTATGGCTTATTCGGCTTTATGGCGGATGTGGCACTGGTCCTGAATATCGTGCTGATTGCCGCTGTGCTGTCTATGCTGCAGGCGACACTGACGCTGCCAGGTATTGCGGGGATCGTTCTTACCATCGGTATGGCGGTCGACGCGAATGTGCTCATCTTTGAGCGAATACGAGAAGAAGCGCGGAATGGTCGAACGCCGATATCCGCGGTGGATGCAGGGTATTCCAGGGCGCTGACGACCATTATTGATGCGAATATTACGACCCTTA
>CAJQLI010000425.1 GCA_905479125.1 uncultured Alphaproteobacteria bacterium
GAAGGTCTCCGGCGCAGAATCAAGCGCGCGCGACGCCATATCGGACATACTTTCGTCGCGGGTCATATCGGCAATGACGATGTCCGCAATATCAGAAAGCGCCTCAACCTGCGGCTTCCAGAGCCGGTCGTCACAGAGCAGGCCCGGCAGCAGTAAAAGCGATAGACGGTCAGTCACCCCGCTCTCCCTACTTCAATAACCGGCTGAGTTCCCTGAACTCATCGGTGCCGGCTTTTTCAAGCCATTCGAACACGATCATCTCCGACGTCACGATCTCCACGCCGGCTTCGCGCATTCGCGTCATTGCCGCGGCATGATTGGCCGGCGAGCGCGAAGAAGTGGCATCCGCTACCACGAAACACTGGTAGCCCAGTTCCATGAACCCGAGCGCGCTCTGCAGCACGCAAACATGCGCTTCGATCCCGGCAATCACGATCTGATCCGGCTTCAGGGTTTCCATTTTACCCCGAATGGCGGTGTTTTTTGCGGATGAGAAGTGAACCTTGCTGAAAAATGCATCGTCATCCGCCAGTTCAGCCAGGGGTTCCACCGTTGGACCAAGGCCTTCCGGATACTGTTCAGTCACCACGATCGGCACGTCCAGCACCCCTGCGGCCTTCATCATCAGGCTGCAACCGCTCAGGACAGACCGGGGAGAATCCATGGCACTCAGGAGCCGTTGCTGTACGTCGACGATCATCAGACAGGCATTCTCCGCACGCATTAACATAAGCAATTTCCGTTTCTTTTATTCGTTCAAAGTATGTGGTATAAGGTTTTGACTTATAAGGGTTCCCGACTAGATCATAGACGGTCGTCGCGGACCATATTTTTTTCAGCTATATGCAAGCAGGTATGAGTTTTTCAGAACTCGGGTTAAGCCCGGAACTCCTTAAGGCGATCGAAGACGCGGGATACGTGGATCCGACGCCCATTCAAAAAGAAGCTATTCCCTACGTATTGATGACCAGAGACGTTCTCGGCTGTGCCCAGACCGGAACCGGTAAAACGGCTTCATTCACGTTGCCGATGATCGAGATACTGTCGAGCGGACGCGCCAAGGCAAGAATGCCCCGGTCGCTTATTCTGACGCCGACACGGGAACTGGCAACGCAGATTGCCGAAAATTTCGAGATTTACGGTAAATATCACAAGCTCACGATGGCCCTGCTGATCGGCGGCGTTTCAATGGTCGAACAGACCAAGAAACTCGACCGTGGTGTCGATGTGCTGATCGCGACGCCGGGACGCCTGCTCGACCATTTCGAGCGCGGCCGGATCCTGCTGAACGACATCAAGGTGCTCGTGATCGACGAGGCCGACCGGATGCTCGATATGGGCTTTATCCCGGATGTCGAGAAGATCGTGTCTCTGCTGCCGAAAATGCGCCAGACATTGTTTTTCTCCGCGACGATGGCGCCTGAAATCCGGCGCCTCTCCGATGCATTCCTGCAGAACCCGAAGGAAATTACCGTCGCGCCGAAATCGCGCCCGGTAACCGAAACGGTCACGCAGGGCATCGCGATCGTCAACCAGCGCGCAAAAGGCGATGTTCTGCGCAAGATCATCGCAAAAGAAGAGATCAAAACGGCGATTATCTTCTGCAACAGGAAGCGCGACGTAGATACACTTGGGAAGTCTCTGAAAAGCCACGGAATGAATGCCGCGGCGCTGCATGGCGATATGGACCAGAGCAGCCGAAACGATACGTTGGAGCGCTTCAAGAACGGCGAAATCAATTACCTCGTTGCCAGTGATGTGGCCGCCCGCGGCCTCGACATCGACGACCTCCCTGCTGTGTTCAACTATGACGTTCCCATGCAGGCCGAGGACTATATTCACCGTATCGGTCGTACCGGTCGTGCCGGCCGATCGGGTAAGGCATTTACCCTGGCAACGCCGTCAGATGTGGTGTTCCTGGATTCGATCGAAAAGCTGATCGGCAATTCAATTCCGAGGATTTCAGTGGACGGCTACGAAACAGAAGCCCTCGACGAGAATGACGGCCGGAAACGTGGCCGGTCACGTAAAGGTGGCAGTAGCAGTAGCAGCAATCAGGGCAGCAAAGACTCCGGCAGCAGCCGGTCAAAGCGCAGGCCTCGTGAGGACCGCCCAGCTGCCGCCAAAGAAGCAACGCCGGCAACCGAAGATAAAGCCCGTACTGAGGAGCCTCGTGCGGCGAAACCTTCCCCCGAAAAGCCGCGTGAGGATAAACCCTCGGAGGCAAAGGCGGAAAACCGGGGTGGACGCAATGCGTCGCCTGAAAAACCGTCCCGCCGTCGGCAAAAGCCGGAAGGCGACAAGCGCGCTCGCAATAAAAACGAGAACAAGGGTGGTCGCGGCGGAAACCGCGAAAAAGAGAAGACCGTCATCGGTCTGGGGGATCATGTGCCAGCATTCCTTCAGAAACCGGCGCGACCTTCCTGATCCTTCGCGCGCAGACCTAAAGGAGCATTGGGATGCAGACTATTTTCGTGATGGTGAAATGCGAACTCGGCAAGGCATATGACGTCGCCGCGTCGGCCGTCGACAATGTCGATAGCGTCTCCGAAGTTTATTCAATTTCGGGACAGCACGACCTGATGATGAAATGCACGCTTGATGACGATATGGACATTGGCCATTTCGTGACCAGCGAACTGCAATTGATCGAAGGTGTCGCCGATACCTTCACCCTGATCACCTTCAACGCCTTTACCTGAGGGCCTATCCCTCTTTCCGGGTCATATAGAGCGGTTTTGAGCCCTCTATAGCGAGCCGCGGTGCGCGGTCGTCGATTTGCGTCAACGCATCGGTCTCGACCATGGTATCGAGGCATCTACGGGTCAGGTTTACGTAATCCTGGTTGCCGTCAGCCATCCATTGGCGCTCCTGATCGGTCAGGTCGCGCATTACCCTGGCCGGTGAGCCCGCTGCCACCACACCGGATGGCAGTTCCATTGCTGCGGGCACGAAAGACAGCGCCGCGACCAGCGTGTAATCGTGAATTTCCGCACCATCCATAATCACGGCATTCATCCCGACCAGAACACGATCATGCAGCACACAGCCATGCAGCACGGCACCGTGACCAATATTACAATACTCCCCCATATGCACATCACCCCCCGCGAAACTGTGGGATGTGCAGTTATCCTGGAAGTTACTGCCGCGGCCCATTGTGAACTGCCCAAAATCGGCTCTGATCGATGCGCACGGCCCGATATAGCAATCCGGTCCGATGATCACATCGCCGATCAAAACCGCTGTGGGATGCACATAAGCACTTGGATCCACGACGGGCGTAACACCGTCGATCGAATACACTTTCACCATGGATCGTTATCCTCCCAAAAGAAAACGGCGGGAAAACCCGCCGCTTGAATCTCGAACTGCCGGTCTGACGGAGTTTAGACGTGGAAAGACTCTCCGCAACCGCAACGGCCCTTTTCGTTCGGATTATTAAACACAAAACCGGACTGCAGCTTGTCTTCGACATAATCCATTTCCGTCCCGATCAGGAACATCAACGCCTTTGAATCAACGAAAAGAGTCACACCATTGGCCTCGACCACTTCATCAAGCGGCTCTTTCTCGACCGTGAAGTCCATCGAATATGCCATACCCGAACAACCACCGGTGCGAACGCCAATACGCAAACCGGTCGCCGGATCCGTCCGGGTGGACATCAGGTGCTTTACCCGCTCAGCGGCAGCATCGGTCAGGGACATCAGGGACTTGTTCATTTAAACACCTATATAATCAGCATTTTAGTATAATTAATTAACGTAGAAAATTACATAAAGCCCAGTTCAAGTTTTGCCGCTTCCGACATGTTCTCCGGCGTCCATGGCGGCTCCCACGTGAGTTCCAGTTCAACTTCGTTGACGCCTTCAACTAGTTCCACGCGGGTTTTAACCTGTCCGGGCAATATCTCCGCCACCGGACAATGCGGCGAGGTCAGGGTCATCACCAGATCGACCTTGCCTTCCTCGCCGACATGCACGTCGTAAATCAGCCCGAGCTCATAGATATTTACCGGAATTTCAGGGTCAAAAATTTCAGAGATCGCTGCGATGACCTCATTCCTGAGCCCCTCGTTCGGAGAACCAGCTGCATTTTCCCCATTCGCGTCTTCGGCGGGTACAGCCTCGGCTGCGGTATGAATAGTATCTTCCATCACATCCAACTTATTCTGTTGTTATCTGGGTATCGCCAGCGCCTTTGAGCGCGGCACGAAGTGTATGCCAAGGCAGGGTTGCGCATTTAATCCGTGTTGGAAAATCGCGCACCCCCATCAGGGCGGATAGTTCATCATCTTCGGCCAATTCAGGCGCTTCCTTCCCCGTCATCTGGGTATTGAAACGCCCGAACGCTTCTTCGGCCTCGTCCAGCGTTTTCCCTTTCAGGGATTCTGTCATCATCGAGGCGGAGGCAACCGATATGGCGCAGCCCCGCGCATCGAACCGGGCATCTTCAATCCGGTCGCCGTCAAGCTTCACATAAACGGTAATGCGGTCTCCGCAGAGCGGGTTATTTCCCTGGGCCTCTGCCGTCGGGTCTTCCAGCACGCCGGCATTCTTCGGCTTCCGGCTGTGTTCAAGGATAATCTCCTGATAGAGATCGCGCAGGTCGGTACTCATGCGAACATTTCCTGCACGCGTTTGATACCGCTGACCAGTACGTCAACCTCGTCGCGGGTGTTGTAGAGCCCGAAGGAGGCTCTCACCGTTGCGGCGACGTCAAACCGGTCCATGACAGGCTGCGCGCAATGATGTCCCGTCCGCACCGCAATCCCATCGTGATCCAGGATCGTGCCGACATCATGGGGATGAACGTCCTTGATGTTGAAGGACAGAATGGCGGCTTTGTCCGCGGCCGTACCAACAATATCAATGGTGTTCATCGCCGAAAGCTGATCGGTCGCATAGGTCAGCAAATCGTGTTCGTGTGCAGCGATAGCATCGAAACCGATACCGTTGAGATAGTCGATAGCGGTGCCAAGGGCGATGATCCCGGCGATATGAGGCGTTCCGGCCTCGAACTTGAAAGGCAGTTCCGCGTAGGTTGTCTTCTCGAACGTCACACGGTCGATCATTTCGCCGCCACCCTGATAAGGCGGCATGGCCTCCAGAAGGGCCTGTTTGCCGTAAAGCACACCAATTCCACTCGGCCCATAGAGCTTGTGTCCGGAGAACACATAGAAATCGACGTCCAGCGCCTGCACATCCACGGGAATATGCGGCACAGCCTGGCAACCATCCAGGAGGACTGCCGACCCCTGTGCTTTGGCGAGACGAATAACCTCTTTCACCGGCACGACGGTGCCCAACGCATTCGAGACATGCGTTACCGCAACCATCTTTGTTCGCGGTGATAAAAGCTTTTCGTATTCATCCACCAGGAACTCGCCGGCATCATCGATTGGAACAACCTTGATGATCGCGCCGGTTTGTTCGGCAATCATCTGCCAGGGAACAATATTTGAATGATGTTCCAGCACGGACAGGATTATCTCGTCGCCGGGTTTAAGGTTTGCCCTGCCCCAGCTGGACGCAACAAGGTTTATCCCCTCGGTTGCGCCACGAACGAAGATGACTTCCTTCTCGTCTGCGGCATTGAGAAATTCCTGCGCCTTTACCCGTGCGGCTTCCATCGCATCGGTTGCCATCTGGCTCATGTAATGAACACCGCGATGAACATTCGCGTATTCGGTTTCGTACGTCCGGGAAATCTGTTCGATCACCGCAGAAGGCTTCTGCGCACTCGCCCCGTTATCGAGATACACCAGGGGTTTGCCGCGCACCTGCTCCGACAGGATCGGAAAATCCGCCCGGATGCGGTCAATGGGATAGGCGCCGTTGGTGCTCATTTTGCCTCCACCATCCAGTTCGCAATCGCGCTTTCGATATGATTGCGGGCAGAACCTTCGGCAACATCTTCCAGAATTTCGCCGATAAATGCCTCAATCAACAGAGCTTTCGCCTGTTTCGGTGGAATACCACGGCTCTCCAGATAGAACATGGACGTCTTGTCCAGGTCCCCGACCGTCGCGCCATGGGCGCATTTCACATCATCTGCAAAAATCTGGAGTTCAGGCTTTGTATCGGCCTGGGCGCCGGAAGACAGCAGTAGATTGCGGTTCGACTGACTGGAATCCGTCTTTTGAGCATCCTTGCGAACGATAACGCCGCCCTGAAAGACCGAATGGGAATTATCATCAAGAACGTTCCTGAACACCTGGTCACTATTGGTGTTTGGGACGCGGTGATCAGCCTCTGTGGTGCTGTCAGCGTGCTGTCGCCCGCGCAGCAGGGAGCCGCCTGCGAGCTTGCATTCAGCCCCCTCGCCCTCGAATGCAACCTTCACTTCATTTCGTGACAGGATGCCTCCAACCGTGAGCGCAACCGAGTAAAACCGGGCATCCCGATCAAGCCGCACCTGGGTAAGTGCCGTGTGATAAGCCGCAACGGATTCTGACTGACGCTTCAGATGCTGGACCGACGCATTTTTACCGACCCGTATCTCCGTTACCGCGTTGGTCCAATATCCGGCACCCTCAGCGCCGGCAAATGTCTCCACCACGGTCGCCTGGCTGTTGTCGCCGGCAACAACCAGTGTCCGCGGATGCAGGGCAAGCGCTGTATCGCCGCTATCAACGATATGAACGACCTGAACAGGACGCTCCAGCACCGTGCCGGGTGCCAGGCGCAGAACGAGACCATCCCGCATGAACGCCGTGTTAAGCGCGACGAGCGGTGCGCCCTCATCAGGGGCGATCTGCCCGAGCTGTTTTTCGAGATCAGGGTCTATTTCTTCAACGGCATCCGACAAAGCCGAGACACTGACACCATCCGCCAAAGCACCAATGGTGGAATGAACAGGATCTACCCGGCCATTCACGATCACAATACGATCACAGCCATCGATAAACAGGTCGCACCAGGCATTAACGTCCGGTGCCGCAATCTCGGCAAGTGGGTCAAATGCGCCACGTGCGAGGCGGTTGAGGTTTGTGTACTTCCAGGATTCGACTCGTTGCGTCGGAAACCCCGCCGCCGCAAAACTATGGATCGCCCCTTCCCGTGCACCGACAAGCCAGGTTCCCGGCAAACCATTTTTAGCCTGCTCGAAACTATCGACAATGCGCGCGGTATTTTCGTTCGTGGTCATGATTTCTCTACTGTCCTAAGCCGCCGCCGACGCGCCCTCGTCGATTCCGAACTTTGCATACCCTTCTTTTTCAAGCTCAAGGGCGAGTTCCTTGCCACCGCTGGCGACAAAACGACCGTCTGCGAGCACATGAATGAAGTCGGGCACGATATGATCGAGCAGACGCTGGTAATGGGTAATAACGACCATCGAGCGTTCGGGCGAGCGAAGCTTGTTCACCCCTTCGGAAACGATCCGCAAGGCATCGATATCCAGACCGGAATCGGTTTCGTCCAGAATGGCGAGTGACGGCTCAAGCATCGCCATCTGGAATATTTCGTTCCGCTTTTTCTCACCGCCTGAAAACCCGACATTCACCGGGCGTTTCAGCAGTTCATCCTTCATTTCGAGAATATTGCCCTGTTCACGGGCAAATTTCAGGAAATTAATCGCATCAAGCTCTTCCTGACCGCGCGCAGTACGCACAGCGTTTACCGCCGTTTTCAGGAAAGTCAGGTTCGATACGCCCGGTATTTCGACCGGATACTGAAACGCCAGGTATATGCCCGCGCCCGCACGTTCATGCGGCTCCATCTCCAGGACATTCTGACCCTTGAACACGATTTCACCCTCGGTGACGTCATAGCCTTCGCGACCCGACAGCACATAGGAAAGCGTGCTTTTCCCGGAACCGTTCGGCCCCATGATCGCGTGTACTTCACCTTCGCCGACTTCAAGATTGATCCCTTTCAGGATTTCCTTACCGCCAACCGACGCGTGGAGGTTTTTAATTGATAGAAAGCTCATAACCGTTCCTTATCCCACGCTGCCTTCGAGCGTAACGCCCAGCAGCTTTTGCGCTTCAACCGCGAATTCCATCGGCAGTTCCTTGAGAACCTCCTTGCAGAACCCGTTGACGATCAGCGATACCGCTGCTTCGGGGTCGAGCCCGCGCTGCTGGCAGTAGAAAAGCTGATCTTCACTGATTTTCGATGTCGTTGCCTCGTGCTCTACCTGGGTGCCGGGATTCGACACCTCGATATAGGGCACCGTGTGCGCGCCACACTCATCGCCGATGAGCAGGGAATCGCACTGCGTATAATTTCGCGCACCATCTGCGCCCGCCAGGGCCTTCACCAGTCCACGATAGGTATTCTGACCGTGACCGGCCGAGATACCCTTCGAGATAATCGTGCTTTTGGTGTTTTTCCCGACATGGATCATCTTGGTGCCGGTATCGGCCTGCTGGTAGTTATTGGTAATCGCGACCGAATAAAACTCACCGGTCGAATTGTCGCCTTCGAGAATGCAACTCGGATATTTCCACGTGACCGCCGAACCGGTTTCGACCTGGGTCCAGGAAATCTTTGAGTTTTTCCCGCGGCAAATCCCGCGCTTGGTCACGAAATTATATATTCCGCCCTTGCCCTCTTCGTCTCCCGGATACCAGTTCTGCACCGTCGAATATTTGATTTCCGCGTCGTCCATGGCGATCAGCTCCACCACAGCGGCATGAAGCTGATTTTCGTCACGCATCGGCGCCGTGCAGCCTTCGAGATAACTGACATAACTGCCTTCGTCGGCAATGATCAGAGTACGCTCGAACTGTCCCGTATTGGCAGCATTGATCCGGAAATACGTGCTGAGTTCCATCGGGCAGCGCACGCCCTTCGGAACGTAAACGAATGTTCCATCACTGAAGACTGCCGAATTCAGGGTTGCGTAAAAGTTATCCGCATACGGCACCACGGACCCAAGATATTTCTTCACAAGTTCCGGATGGGTCTGAACAGCTTCCGAGATCGGGCAGAAGACCACACCGGCTTCGGTAAGCTTGTCCTTGAAGGTCGTCGCGACCGATACGCTGTCGAACACAGCATCCACGGCAACGCCCGCAAGGATCGCCTGCTCCGCGAGCGGAATTCCCAGTTTTTCATAGGTTTCCAGAAGCTTCGGATCAACTTCATCCAGACTTTGCGGCATATCCTCGTCGCGCTTTGGCGCGGCATAGTAATAAGCATCCTGAAAATCGATTTCGGGATATTTCACGAAGGCCCACTTGGGCTCCGTCATCGTCAGCCAATGGCGATAAGCCACCAGCCGCCATTCAAGCAACCACTCCGGCTCGCCCTTTTTGTCCGAAATATACCTGACGATATCCTCGTTCAGACCCTTCGGCGCAAACTCCGATTCAATATCTGTGACGAAACCGTACTGGTACTCCTTCTTAGCCGCATCCTCGAATACAGTCGCGGTCTCTGCTGGGGGCGTCATCTTCGTCTCCCTAAGCGCTTGCAGCCACGGCTACCCGGCCGGACTGCAGAGTGGTTGTTTCAAACACAGGTCGTGCCATTTCCGCGAGAGAAACGCGGTCAAGGGCCTCAACAAGTGCGTCATTAATTTGACGCCAGTTCGTTCGAGTGGGGCACAAGGCCTCAATTTCGCATACCGCGCCTTCGGCCGTCATGCATTCGGTGAGAGCAATTGGCCCATCCAGCGCAGACACGATATCGGACACGGATATTTGCCCGGCAGGCAATGACAATGCATACCCGCCCTTCGTTCCACGATGAGAATCCAGTAACCCGGACCGGGATAATTGTTTCAGGAGTTTGCTCACCGTCGGGCCGGGTAAAGCCGTCGCTTCCGTCAATTCTGCCGCCGTCGTCACATTTCCAGGCGCTCGGGCCAGCTGAACCATAAGGATCACGCCGTAATCTGCCATTCGGCTTAATTTAATCATGGGATTTCAAATATTTGACCTAATTCGAACCAGATTGGTACCATTGATAAATAATCCTTTCAACGATGCTGTCAAGCATCTCGCACAATTAAACAGGATTAAATCCCTCCCCTTTTAGCTACGACAGAATTAACCAATTAATTTAAAGGCTTAGGAAAACTTCTTCGCTAACAGTATCCATCTCGCGGATTGCGGGTCTGAAGGAACATCAGGATATCGTCACGGTTGTCTTAAATTGAAACTATGTGTCGGAATATTTTACACAAAAGCCAGTAGCCCAACACAAACAACGCTGAATCCGTTGGTATTCAGCCGGATTCAGCCATTTCCGGATTCTGGCACGATAATTGCATTGGTTTCCCTGACGTTGCAGTAAAGGACTATTGAAACCGGTTCGCTTCCCTCCCTAAATACGATGAGGGCAGCAAAATACAGCACACGACACGGGTTCGAAGTTTGCAGCGCGTAAAAGTAGCAAGGGTAAATACGATGAAGAAATTTTTTGCACTCTATGTGATTGCCATTATCGCGGTAGTCATAGGCACGACGACTGCAAGAGCTGGCACGATCGCCCATTGGACGTTCGAAGAAGGCACACCCGGTGCAACTGCGAGCGGCGTCGGCACCATCATCGACAGTTCGGCCAATAACCTTCACGGCACGGCACTTGGCGGCCCCGTCTACCAGGACGGTCTTAAAAGTGGCACCGGAAACACCGGACTGAATTTCGATGGTAACAACGATACCGTTCACGTCTCTAGCGGCTCAACCGGGCCGCTCGCCCTTGCAGGCGATTTCACGATTGAACTGGGCGTAAGAGCAGACATCCCGAATGCGCTTGGTTTCGGTGTGTTTTACGGTGACACCCAGCCCAGCAAAGATCCCTATTTCATCTTTATGGACGGAAACGGGAAGCTGACATTCCAGATCTATGGCGGCGCCACCACCGCTTCACTTCAAACCGCCAATGGCGCCCTGCAGATTGGTAAAACCACCCAGATCGCCGCTGTCTTCGATTACGATGATATCGATGGAAGCAACAACATCATGAGCATCTATGTCGACCGCATGCTCGTGGTGGACCTCGACATCGGAACGACTGTCCCCTTCTATGGAGATACCACCAGCGATTTCTGGATTGGGTCAGTCCACGACAATGGCAACCCCGGACGCTATTTCCGGGGCGGCCTCACGGACGTGAAAATCTCCGACTCAGCTCTCACCGGCAGTGAAATGATGCTGGTACCGGAACCCGGCATGATGGCGATATTCGGTGTGGGTCTTCTGGCCCTCGGGCTGACACGGCGGAAGCGCTCTTAAGCTAAGCAATTACCCTTGCTAGCCGCAAAACGGCGGCCTCCGGAATTCCGGGGGCCGCCGTTTTTCATTTGAGAACACAAGGTTTCCGTTTCAGCTTGGAACAAACTTTTCCGCATGAACCAGTGAGGAGTCATGCCCCTGCTCGCTCAGCCAGGCCTCCGCTGCGTCAATCATCGGGGGCGGACCACACAGGTAAATCTCACAGTCTCCCGCATTCAGAATTTCTTCCCGCAGCAGCCCCGTCACATGTCCGGTGGCCGCGTTCCAACCGTCAGCCGGCTCAACGACACAAAACTCCGTCACAAGGTCGAGGCCGTCAGCGGCATATTTCGCCAGCTGGTCGAACGCAAAGAGCTCATCGGCCGCATTCGCACCATACAGCAGTCGGATTGGGCGGTCCGTCTCGCCATTTGCAGCTAGGGTATCAAGAATACTCAGCATAGGCGCAAGACCGGTGCCGCCGGCAACCATCACTATCGGGCGTTCGACCGGACGCAGATAGAAATGCCCGAACGGTCCCGTCACGGTCATCTCGTCACCGGGCTGGGCGCGTTGTGACAAATAATCACTCATCGCGCCCTGTTCCAGCACCTTGATATAGAACGTATATCTGCCGCTCTCGAAAGCCGCATTGGCGAACGAATAAGAACGGTGCTCCGATGTTCCCGGCACCGACAGATGAACATACTGGCCCGGAATAAACGAAATCGGTGACGCCCCGGCATCGGGCTCGACCACGAGCTTCGCAACCGTCGAAGAGATCATTTCAAGCTCTGATACGCGCGCCACGCGGCTATCCGGCTTCGATTTCAGCGCGACCCGGGATTCATACGGAAACTCGATGACACAATCCGATTTGACGTGCATCTGGCAGGTGAGCACCTCCCGCCGGTCAATTTCATCTTGCGTCAGAGCTTCTTCCGTATATTCGGCGAGCTCATAGCTACCGCTCGTGCAAACCCCCTTGCAGGTGGCGCAGGCGCCCTCCAGACAATCGGTCAGTATGCGGACCTTGTTCTTCAGGGCAGCGAAATAGAGATTGTCGTCTTCACTTGCATCGAATTTGACGATGCGCCCGTCTTCAAAGACGAATGTCACTTCATGCGTCGTCATTAATTATCCCTCAGGAACGATAAGCGGTTTAACCGCTTCGCCACGGCGAATGAGCTCGAAGCCTTCGGCAGCCTCGGACAATGGCAGAATATGGCTCTGGATGGGTTTCAGATCGACCGCCCCCGAATAAACAAGCTCGGTCGACCGCTGCCATGTATCCCAGATGCGGCGTCCATGTATGTTGACCATGCGGGGGCACTTCAAAAGCCACCATGTAAAATCAACGGGGATCGCCTTGGGCGGCGCACCGACCAGCCGGAAATCGCCCCCCTTGCACAGGCTGTCGAAAACAGCCTGGAAGCCGGGCTCCGAACCGGAAAACTCGATACCGACATCAGCCCCCTCGCCGCCCGTCATATCGCGGACGACATCGGCAACATTCTCATCATCGGCCTTGATGGCGCGATCAGCCCCCATAATTTCCGCCGTCTTCAGACGCAGGGGATTAAGGTCTGCCGCAATGACCCGAGATGCACCGAGTGCGCGGGCAACCGCCACGGCCATCAGGCCAATCGGGCCGCAACCATTAATCAGGACCGTCTGCCCGGACACACCAGATCCTTCGAGACAGGCATGTACACCAATCCCGAACGGCTCCAGCATCGCGCCGGTCTCATGCGGCAGATCCTTGGGGTTTTTCCACGCTATGAGCGCGGGCACCGTAATGTAATCGGCGAATGCACCGTCGATATCGATACCGGGGTAAGTCGTGTTGTTGCACAAATGCGCATTGCCCAACCGGCATGGACGACAGGTGCCGCAGAAAATATGGCTCTCCAGGCTAACATGGTCGCCGAGCGCGACGTTCGTGACGCCTTCGCCTACCTGATCGACGATGCCGCTGACTTCGTGTCCAAGAACCCGGGGCAACTTCATCCGGCGCGCCATTCGCGGCGCCCAGTTGAAAATCTGCATGTCGGTACCACAGATTCCGGCAGCACCAACCTTCAGACGGATTTCGCCGGGACCGGCATCGCGCGGCTCCCAGTCACGAACCGCGACCCCGCCGCCTTCGACGGGCTCGGTTTTACAGAGTGCCAGCATTACAGGTGATACACATCGATGGGGCCTTCGAGGCGGTCATCGATAAACGTGATCTTCTTGCGCGTTATCCGGAGTTCACCATCGACACGGCGCATACTGAAATCATACAGGCTGCCACGTGTCAGCCCGCCTTTCTTACCATAAGTATGGATGATGCAGTTGGCCGTCGCTTCCACCTCATCGCCATTTTCGTTCTCGACGAGGACGTTGCCGACGACATGAACGGTGCGATCAAGCGGTACAGAGGCGTATGAATCCCGCGATTCAATCCGGAATACCCTGTCTTCCAGTCCACCCCGATTGCGCAGATAAATCAGGTTCAGCTGCAGTTCCGGATCATCCGTGGTTTCTTCCTCATTTGCCCAGGACGGCACCCAGTAAATCGCGTCTTCGGTGTAAAGGTCGATCCAGTCATCCCATTCGCGGCGGTCGAGCAGCGTCGATTCCCGATAGATCAGATTTGTTACTTCCTTTTGCAGATCGCTCATCGCGGTCAATTCTCCTCCAGCATTTTCAACCACTGCCGGTAAAAGCCATGGTAATGAATTTCGTGATCCCAGTTCTCGGTACAGACGGGCGGGTTAAAGCCCAGCGCCGCCGCCTCTTTGTCCGGCCCGTAGATGATACTGTCCATTCCACGGGTAAACTCGTTCCACTTGGCACCCGTCGCGAGCGACCCTTCCTGCGTGTCTTCGAGCGCGGCAAGATCATCCGACGTTGCCATACCTGCCGTCAGGTAAAAATCCTCGAACTTTCTCAGGCGCCCTGCCCGGGCGGTGTCGCTCTCCCCCTTCGGCGCGATGCAGTATACCGATACATCCATCCGGCTCGCCGATATCGGCTTCATGACGCGGATCTGTGTCGATGGGTTATCCATCAACATCACATTGGGGAAAATGTACAGGTTACGCCCCTTATTCAGAATCCAGTCGACCTGCGCCGGCGTCAAATCGCGTTCGAGCCGCTCCTTCTGTTCCCAGATTGGCCGGACCTCAGGCGTGGTGTGTTGCGCCCATACCGCCATATGCCCGTTGCCGAGATCGTAACTGCCGGTCGGCACGCCCCCTGCCATACGGCCGGCTTCGGTCTTTTTGATGCCGGTATATTCGCCCTTGCCCTCTCTCGCCGCGATGGTATTTGCGAAAACCCGGTGAACGGTCGAGACGTGGTAACCGTCGACGCTGTTCTCCGCCTGGAATTTCCAATTACCGTCGATCGCGTAGATCGGCGACCCGGGCACAACTTCGAGCCCTTCAGTCGACTGAACAACCATCAGATCGATCCATGACTTTGCTTCCCCCAGCCAGTCGTCCAGTGAAGGAACATCCGCACTCAGACTGCCGAAAACAAAGCCGCCATAGCTGTCGAGCCGGGCTATTTCGCGCAGATCAAAGGTGCTCTTATCCGTATCCGGTTCTTCGTTCTTGATCCCGATACAGGCGCCGTCACATTTGTAACTCCACCCATGGAAGCGGCAGGTCAGTGTTTTCGCATTGCCCTGCCTGAAGGGCGTCAGGATCGCCGCACGATGCGAACATGCATTGATGAAACACTTGAGCGATCCGTCATCCTGACGATGAACGAATACCGGCTGGCGACCGATTTCGGTCCAGAAATAATCCCCGTGCTTTTCAACCTGGTTCTCATGGCACAGGAAGATCCAGCTTTTCTCGAAGATCTTGGCGATCTCCTGCTCGAAAATATCTTCGTCCGTGTAGACAGACCGGTCGACCCGGAACATGCCTTCATCCATCCGGTCATCGACAAGCGCCGATACCGGGTTTTCGACAATACTGCCGTCCATTGTGGCCTCCTTACGACCCTGAAACCTGATCCCGCCAGCGGCGGTAAAAACTGTAATAAAGCGTTTCGTGATCCCAGCTCGAATTGCTGGTCTCCGGATTAAAACCACCCTCTTCCGCAACATCGTCCGGCCCGTGCATCAACGTGCCCTGACCACGATGAAACTCGCCCCACCGTGCCACACGACCACGGCTGCCATCATGGGTCGCTTCCAGCGCCATGACGTCATCGGACGTCGCCATACCGCTCGCCATGAAGAAATCCTCGAACTTGCGCAGCCGCGCGTACCGCGCTTCGCGGCTTTCTTCCGACGGGGCCAGGCAATAAATCGTCACCTCGGTCTCGTCGGCGGAAATCGGCCGGAACGTACGGATCTGCGTTGCTGCAAAGTCGTTGATCATCAGCGACGGGAAGATGATCAAGTTGCGGCCGCGCCGCAGCATCCAGTTTACCTTGCCCGTCGGGTAATCCTGCTCAAGCCGGTCTTCGGCCTCGGAGAGCGGCGACGTCGACAGCGGGTCCCGTTCCGCCCAGATCACCATGTGTCCCTGCCCGAGATCGTAGCACCCGTTGCGCACGGTTTTCTTGGCCAGACGACCGGTTTCGGTCTTCATCATGCCTTCGTAGCCTTCGCGGGCCTCGCGCTGTTTAACGGTGCTGGCAAAAATCCGATGAACCGTGCTGGTGTGATAGCCGTCGACGGCGTTTTCCGTCGACATCTTCCAGTTTCCGGCGATCACGTATTTCTGAGAACCGGGCAGGACCTCAAGTCCTTCTGAAGACTGATCGGCCACGAAATCGATAAAGGCTTTTGATTCACCGAGAAAATTTTCGAGCGTATCGACATCTGCCGATAGGCTGCCAAAAACAAACCCCTTGTAGCTGGCGATACCGCCGATCTCCGTCAGATCGTATGTGCTCCGATCAAAGTCTTCACCGTAGCCCGTGCCCTCGTCCTTGATGCGAATACATGCACCGTCGCATTTATATGTCCAGCCATGGAACCGGCATGTGATCGTCTTTGCATTACCATGCTGGAGCGGTGTCAGGATCGCACCGCGATGCGAACAGGCATTCAGGAAACCCTTCAGGCCGCCATCTTCCTGGCGATGCACAAAAACCGGCTGGCGCCCGATATGCGCCGCAAAGTAATCGCCCGGTTTCTTCACCTGGCTTTCATGGCACAGGAAAATCCAGTCAGCCTCGAAGATATTCTTCAGTTCGGATTCGAACAGGTCATGATCGAGATAGATCTGACGGTCGACGCGAAACACATGATCCTCCGGGCGGTCATCAATCAGATCACCTGCTCCATTCGGGGGCACCATTCCGTCCATTCTATCTCTCCTTATTCCGCTGCCGAGGCGACAGCAGAGCCGTAGCCAAGGGTTCGTGAAATATCCTCGGATGCGCTTCGAACCCGGTCGATACAGTCCCGGCGCCGATTGTCGGATAGCCGCACTTCGGGCCCGAAGACGCAAACACTGCCCTTGATGGCACCGTTTCGATCAAATACGGGCGCCGCCACTGCGACAGCACCTTCGATGATCTCACCTTCAGATACCCGCACGCCTGTCCGGCGAACATCGTCAAATGCCGGATCCGACGACGCCTCATCCGTAAAAGCCAGCATCGCCTTGCCAGACGCACCTGTCTCGAGGTCTTCCATAAAACCTACGCCGCGTGTGAATGTCAGCGCCTGGGTACTTTGCAGTTCCTCGATACAGATTTTCTTGCTGTTCTCGACGGCCACGAACAACGCAACGGTCTCGCCCGTCTCTTTCCACAACCGCGTGAGGACCGGGCGTGCGGCCCGCACGAAATCATCCTGCCCGATCCAGTTTGCACCGAGCCGGCTGGCTTCATAGCCGAGCGCAAAGCGCTGCGGTTCGCCGAAGGAGCGGATAACACCTTTCCCGGTGAGCGTCGCCAGAATGCGATAGAGCGTCGGCCGACTGAGCCCCGTGCGCTTCTGCAAATCCGTGACGCTGAGCTGAGGTGTTGCATGATCAAAGCAAGCCAATACATCGATCGCCCGCTCAATAGACCGGATGGTCTTGGTCGTATCGTCAATTACCGCGGCAGCCATTAATGTACACCTAGTGGACACTGTGTACATTAATGATAGGAAGTCACCCCGGAGGTGTCAACCAACGCCATCAAACAGTATGACGTCCGGGGCCGAAGTCCTGCATTACCGTGTTATGGGCGATGCGCGTCTGACGGGTCGAGGGCGGCGTATTACGCGACCGTCCGACATAACGCGGGATACCATCGGTGAATGCCGCGGCAACCGCCGGGTAATCTCCATGCTTGATCGCATCCAGCGCCGTCTTCGCACTACTGCCCAAAGGCGCATCGAGCAGGATAACGTCCGCCGCCCTGCCCCGTTTGATAAAGCCGGTGTTGATTTTATACACATTGGCATTGTTACCGGTCGCCGCCGCCAGCATCATCTCGGGCGAATGCTTCGACAGACAGGCCATTTCAACCACCGTCTTGATCATGCCCAGCGGCATCACACCGGTCCCGGTCGGCGTATCGGTCGCAAAAATCAATCGATCGAATGCGTCGGCTTCAATCGCCATATCAAGACACATAAGAGCCGTGCGGATATTACCCGCCTGGCAGATCTGCAGCGCGATCTCACTCTCATTGATGATGCGCGGGAAATCAGCGTCGGGCATGGCAACCGGTCCGCCATTGATGTGGAACGATACATCGGGCTGCATGTGCAGCAGGTGATCGCCCGTAATCGGCGATGAATCCGGGATCGATGCGCCACCGGTATGGACGTTCACGATCATCCCGGCTTTTTGCGCCATTTTTACGTAGGGCTTGTAGTCGAACGGCGACTTGAACTTGCCAAAGCCGGCTTTCGCGAGCCAGACGCCCTGTCGCGCTGCCTCATTAAAATGTTTCTGCGTAAGGCCCGGCTCCAGGATGACAGCCCCGGCATGGACATGCATTCCGCCCGGCGAATAATTATCGAAGCTTTTCTTCGCGGCAACGGCGAGGGCCACCACACCGTCCGGGTCGGTCGGTCGTCCCGGTACATGAACCTCACTGGCAGAGATCGACGTGGTGATCCCGCCATGGAGATAGCTTTCAAGAAAACCGATTGTGCGCTGACGTGGCGTGTAATCCGCAAAGGCAACGTGAACCTGGGAATCGATCAGGCCCGGCGCCGCGGTCATTCCATCCGCATCCAGCACAAAATCGCAGGAATCGAACTCTTTCGATGAAATCGTGCCGACCTTCGTGATCTTGCCGTTATTCATCAGGATGGAATCGCCCTTCGCAAAAGGCTTGCGCCAGTCGCCGCTGACGATGGTTTTGATGTTTACGATGGCGGTTTTCATAATTGGTTTCCTTGCGTTCAAGTCGTCTTATCTAAGGCCGTCTTCGCCGACGATTTCATCCTTGCTCGGACCGCCGACACGGTGGTTCAACCGGCCCCGGTTAGCGAAGCAGCAAATGATGCAGATTTCATCTTCCAGAGGGGCATCCGGCACCATGATTGTCATGCCGTCATAATGCGAGCGTACGAAAAGCGCATCCTTGTGGGCGAGAGGAATATCAACCTGCTCACCCGGCCGCGCGCGCTTGGTAATAGATGAAATCCACGCCTTACCGCCACCGACCGCATCACGGAGAACATTACCGTAAACAGTCGTTAGACAGGCAACGCCGTGTTCCTGTTCTCCGGCCGTACCGATCAGGGCAGCCTTGCCGTATGAATCCACTGTATAGGGTTTCATCTGTTCGGCGCCCATGGTCGCGATCCGGTCACCGAGCGCGGTGCTCGCCTCGGTCAGATCGCTGAGGTCTTCGACATAGCCTTTGCCGGCATGCGGGTTCTTGATGACGGCGACGACGGCGACCTTGCGCAACGGTTCATCTCTGACCTGCCCCATCTCGTGCAGGGTTTCCTCGACGACCGTATAAAGACGACGGATTTCCATTATGGCGTTCCCCAGAGTTTCTTCATTAGTATACTAAGTATACGATATTAAGAGCCGGTCCCGAGAATGGCAAATCCCATGCCACACCCCGTCCCCGCCGGTGTTCGGTAACAGGGGATATAATCGTGCCAGACAGGGGAAAGCCCGGCACATGCGCCCGCCACGGTAATCCAGTTGCGAATTTCAGAATTGCCGGAATTCAGACGGTTCTTCGGAATATTGCCCAACACGTCGCCGTCACAGTCAAGGAACGCCTTCATCACCTTAGCATCCAGTTCCGGGTCGACCGTGAAGTGGCTCAAGCCGCCGGAGGCAACAAATGCCACCCGCAGACCTTCCGGCCAGGCCCGCACGGCTTTCGCCAGCCCCTGCCCGAGCGCAAAACACCGCGCCGGGCTCGGCTGGTTCGGCGGAAAATAGGTGTTGAGCATCACCGGGACAATCGGCACCGGCAAATCACGCATCAGCCGGTGATGGACAAACCCGTAGGCATGCCCCTCTCCCGTCGGGCGCGGCAGTTTTTCGGAATGACTGATATCGAAACCGTCATCAACCAGAGAGGAGGTCAGATGGCGGGCAAAATCCGCCGCAACGGGGTAATCCCGGGGCTGCTCCGCTTCGTGATACTGGGAGCGGGCGGTCTTCCAGTATTCTGGCGCGGTTGCCGGCAGAGGCAGAACACCGTTCTTGATAGTCTCACCTGAATAAATCAGTATCGCCGGTTGGTTGTCGGTCAGGAATTGTTCATGCTGATCATCCCCAATGATGACGACAACATCGGGCTTTTGATCCGCCATCGTTTCCGCCAGACGCCCGATACCTGCCTGGCAGGCAGCGACCCGGGCGCTGACGACATCGGGCAGAAGCTCATCGGCAATCGCAGGGTCCGCCTTTGCAAGGAGCGCCTCATAGGTCAGTTCAGTACCGTCGAGATCGAGATGCGCCTTATTGGCGATATCCCGCTCGGCATGTTTCAGAAAGTCGTCGACCGGACTACCGAGCATCGGCCCGTGCGAAGATGCAATTCCAAGAATGATCTCCGCCACAGCTGTTCCTTCCTAGAACTTGCGACCGTCAATGTCGTAACCGGATAACGCATAATCGACGAGATCTGTCGCCTTCGACCAGTCATAGGTGCGATGCGCGTGGGTTTTGACGATAAACGGTGCCCCGGCATAGAACTTTTCGTACTGTTCGTGCCGCCCGGCAAATTCTGATCCGATCAGGTCCCAGGCGAGCTTCATCAGTTTGATCCGCTCTTCCCCTTCAACGCCGGGAGACTGGACGTACTTTGTCACGTACTCACGGATTTCAGGGTTTTTCAGGTCTTCCGTCGACGACGGCAACTGGATCAGCCCGCCCCCGCACAACTCGCGCACGATATCGAGCATCTTCGGGTTGATCTCGGACTGCAGATTCATATTCGCATAAATATGCGACTGGCTCGGCAGAACGTATCCGTTGTCATTCGTCCAGCAATCAGCTTCCTGTGCGTAGACCAGCCCCTCGTACATCGCCGCATAGGTGGCGAGTTTTCCAAGCTCGCCGATCACCGGCGGAATAGTGCCGGTCCCGTTCATATCGGTGATTTTTTTCGCCAGACCGATAAGGAAACGAAGCTTCACCATGTAACGGACCTGGGCCTGACTATTGCCCATGATATGGGCAGGCGCTTCGAACCACTGCGCACGGGCGACATCGACATTCTTGTAGACGAACACCCGCTCCCACGGCACGAAGACATCATCGTAAACCAGCAGCGAATCCGTTTCGTCGAAACGCGATGCAAGCGGGTAATCGAATACACTGCTTGCCGCCCAGGCATAGGACCTCCGCGAAAAGATCTTCACACCCGGCGCGTTGCTCGGAACCGCGATGGAAATGGCGTAATTCTCATCGCCCTGGCGCATCGGATGGATCGTGCTGAGCTGCACGAAATCGGCAATCGCGGTTCCTGTCCCCAGCATCTGCGCACCGCGGATGATCACACCGTCATCGCGTTCATCGACAATACCGGCATACAGATCAGGCGGGCTCTGCTGATGGGCCGGCTTCGTGCGATCAATCTGCGGCGGGACGATGGTATAGGTCGCATACAAGTCATGATCGCGGAGAAATTCGTAAAACTTGACTGTGTTGTCAGCGAACTGCTGACCACCGCGCGCCAGCACTTCCGGTGCCATTGCATAACCGGCGAAGAAACCAGCGACGTGATCCGGGCTACGCCCCATCAGGCCGAGGGTCATCCCGGCTGTTTTGGTCAACGCCTTGCGCCGCAGCATCAGCTCTTCCCGGGACCGCGGGGTCGACCAGTGACGGTTGACGCGATCACCTGTGGTCGGCGACTCATAGGTCATTTCTTCCGCGTTATCCGGATCGGACGCCATATCGTAAATATTGGCGACCGACTGCACGGCACCGCTGAACGCCGGGTGCGCTGTCACATCGCTGATAATCTCTCCGTTATGGATAACCTGGCGGCCGTCATCGCGGATACCTTCGACATATTGCGCGCCGGTACGTACACCGGTGCCATGGGCTTCACCCCGGCAAAATCCGATACAGCCGCAAATCGGCTGTTTTCCGCAATCTACATGAAGTGCTTCCGCTTTCGTCGCCATGGCTTTTCCTTATACAAATCGTTCAACAATACTAGCGCGCAGACGCGGCTGCGCAAACCGGCAACCACCCGCACAGGGGTTACGAAAGATTGCTCCTGATGGACCGCCAATATAGAATTTCCTTAGATAGCAAAGCAAAGCGTCAAAGGCCAATCGCTTGCCAACATCAAGAACAGGGAAGAAGAATGCAGGAACGCCCCGTTACCGATAATCCGCTCTACAACGACAACCGGATGAAAATCGGCATCATCGCGATGAACTGCTCGCACGGCTCGACGATTACACAGGCCGACGGCGCCTGGGACATGAACTGGCCTGATACCAAGGAAGTTGCGGTGATGGCGGACCGGGCCGGATTCGAAGTGCTCCTGCCCGTCGCCCGGTGGAAAGGCTATGGCGGGCCGACCAATTTCAACAATCGTACGTTTGAAACCTATAACTGGGCATCCGCCGTCGCGGCCGTCACCGATTATTCCTGTATTTTTTCCACCTCACACGTGCCGCTGATCCATCCCGTCGCGGCGGCCAAGCAATGCGCGACGATCGACCACATCTCGGGCGGACGGTTCGCCCTAAACGTTGTCTGCGGATGGTTTAAAAACGAGTTCGAGATGTTCCAGGCGAACTGGTCGGAACACGATGTGCGCTACGAATACGCCGCCGAATGGCTGAAATTCGTGCGCCAGATATGGACCCAGGAAGGCGAGTTCAGTTTCGAAGGTCGCTGGTTCAAATCCGAAAATGTCTGGAGCGAACCCAAACCGATCCAGAAACCCATGCCGCCCGTGATGAACGCCGGCGGGTCCGCAGCCGGACAGATATTTGCGGCAACCCAGGCCGATATGAATTTCGTCATCCTGAAAGAACGCGACCTCGAAGGCGGAAAGGCGCAGATCGACCATTTGAAGAATATGGCGCGAGAGGCCGGGCGAGACGTCAAAAGCTGGGTGCACGTCTATGTCGTCTGCCGGGAAACCGAGCAGGAGGCCCGAGACTATCTAAATCACTATGTCGTCGAAAAAGGCGACTATGAAGCCGTGAATAATCTGCTCGAAATCTTCGGCATGCAGTCAGAGACGCTGCCAAAGGAAGTCCTGGACGAATTCCGGTTCCACTTCATCGCCGGTCACGGAGGTTACCCATTGGTGGGGACACCGGAACAGATCGTCGACGAGATCGGCAAGCTGTCCGATATGGGTGTCGACGGGATGCTGATTTCCTGGGTCGATTACAAGACCGAGTGCAAACAGTGGATCGATGAAATCATGCCGCTGATGGAACAGGCCGGACAACGCAAGGCCTTTACCCCCGCTACAGACTAGACACAAAAAAGGGCGGCAAGAGCCGCCCTTTTCCGAATTCAACCGAAACCCGGATCACATGGTTTCGTGCTTTTTCGCCGATGCCTTGAGAATGCCATACATCTCGCGGATCTGCGGGTTTTTGTGACCGCCAAGCAGCGAGTCCCCAAGCGGCGCGATCGTCTTCATGTAGCTTGCCTGTTCTTCGGTCGACAACCGCCGAACCGTGGCACCCTGCTTCTTCCATTCAGCTTCCATGTCCGCAACGAAACCGAGAGAATTTTTGGAGGCCCACTCAGCCATTTCACCGGCTGTGTCGAGAACGATCTTGCGGTTCTTTTCAGACAGTTTGCCGAGCCATACTTTGGAGAACCAGGCACCTGCCGTAATGTAGGCACCATTCGTCACCAGAAGGTTTTTCGTGACCGTCGGGAACTTCGCCTTGGCCGCAACAACGAGGCTCGTCCGCGCACCATCAACGACTTT
>CAJQLI010000426.1 GCA_905479125.1 uncultured Alphaproteobacteria bacterium
CGACAGCGGCGACCGCGCGCATTGTTTCGACCGGGAAGTCGACCTCGTTCAGCACCGCACCCAGCGCGCCGGTGACATTCAGGGTCAGCGGTTTGCCGCGGGCTTTTTCGATTTCTTCGGCAAGGATTTTGGCAAGCTCGATATATTCGCCGGTCGCGCCGCCTTCCATCGCGATCTGGAACATGCGGTCGGCGCGCGGATCGGTCGGGAAGTAATAGGGGTGGCCATAGCCGGGGATGAATTTCTTTTCTTCCCTGAAACGTTTTACGACCCCGGCGGCCCATTCGCGCTTGTCGCCGCCATGGGCTGCACCTTCCTTGAAGATCGCACCGGCGCCCGCCATCGTGCCGGCGAACTTGTTGCCGACCATCATCGCGCCGGCGATCATCGGCAGCTGAATGTCGTCGGGCAGGGAATCGTGGACCATGCGGGCGACCAGTGCCGTCGGCGTGATGCCGTGATCCATCAGGATGACCATGCAGGCATCGAAGGTGCGCACATGGTTCTCCGGCAGGTCACGCCCGGTCACCAGCAGGTAAAATGTTTCGGCAAAGCTTTTGACGCCGATGATCTCGCTCAACACGTCCTTGCCGCGCATGCGGAAACGTTTGGTGTCGGATGTCGGCGTGCCGATGTGGGTGAAAGGCTTGTCGGTCATGGCAGGGCTTCCTGTTTTGAATTGCCTCTCAATTTACGCATGGATGCTGCACGCGTCCAACGGCGCGGCCTCGTGATAGCCTTGCCCGGCGAGTTTATGAGTGCTTAGATCAATCCGAAGTGGTGCGTACAAATCCAAAATTAAAAACCGGAGGACATCATGAAGAAGTTACTGACCGCAGGTTCGACCATCGCGATGCTGTCTTTGGCAGCGCCCGCGTCTGCAACCGATCTGAAATTGCTGACCAGCTGGAATACCGATAACTGGCCGACCTATGCCGCGCTCGACATGTTCGAGAAGAAGGTAAAGGCGATCGGACAGGGGAAGGTGACGCTTTCCATCAGCGGCAAGGAAGTGGTGCCGCCCTTCGAACAACTGCAACCCGTATCGGCGGGCGTGTTCGACATGCTCTATACCCACGGCATCTATCATGCGGGCAGCAAGGGCATCGCCTTTACGATGGATGCGGTGGCGCCCGGTCCGCAGAAGCGCCGCGATGCGGGCCTGATCGATTACATCGACAAGTACTATCAGAAGCACAACAAGATGAAGCTGTTGGGCCTGGTTGCGAACAGCAATCAGGGCTATCACATCTTCCTCAAAAAGCCGCTCGCCGATGGCAGCTTCAAGGGCCGGAAGGTCCGCGGCACGCTGAGTTATCACGGTGTTATCCGCCTTCTGGGCGGTTCGCCGGTCGTGTTGCCCGGCGGTCAGATATACACGGCGCTTGAAAAGGGCGTTATCGATGGTGCGGCATGGCCCGCCGCCGGAATGCTGACCATGAAGCATTATGAAGTCGCGAAGTTCAAAGTCCGCCCTACATTCGGCACAACGAATACCGGGTTCTGGATCAATCTGGCCAAGTGGAAGACCCTGACCAAAGCTGAGCAGGACGTGCTGATCACGGCTGCCAAGCAGACCGAGATCGAGATGCCCGCCGAAGGCGACAGAATTCTCGCCGAGGAATCCAAGACGCTCGCAAAATTCGGTGTCAAAGAGACGATGCTGAACGATGAAATGGCAGCGAAAGTCAGAAAGACATTCTCCAGCGATATGTGGACGATTGCGCAGAAGTGCTGTTCCGATGGCGTGGGTGAGCTGCGTGCCCTTGCCCGGAAAGCGGGCCTGAGCAACTGAGCAGTCACTGAAGAACCGCGCGTAGTGGCCGATTGATGCTTCGCCCCTTCCTATGGGTGCATGACAGGCTTACCGATCTGGGTTTCCAGCTCGGTAAGCTCTGTCTTGCCATCATTCTTGTCTCTTATTGCTACGAGGTCGTTGCGCGTTATCTGTTCAACGCACCGACATGGTGGGCGGATGAGGCGGTTTCCTATTCCCTGTGTATCGGGTGTTTCCTGATGATGCCGCATGTGACCCGTGAAAAAGGCCATGTCGCTGTGACGTTCCTGCTGGAAATGATACCGGCTGAGAAAGCGAAACCCGCGCATTGGGTGATCTATCTGATCGGCTTTCTGGTCTGCGCAGCCGCTACCTGGATCAACCTGGATGAAAACATCCGTCAGATTGTGAACGATGTGCACATGATGAAAGTGAAGCCGTTTCCGAAATACTACATCTCGGTATTCATCACTTTCGGGTTCGGCATGTCGGCATTGCATTACCTGCGGATGCTTGATTACCGGAAGATCAAGGTAACCGCGGCCAGCAGCGGGGCTTACGAATAATGGTGTGGTGGGCAGTACTGACCGTCGGGCTGACACTGCTACTGGCGTGTTTTATGTCCGGTATGCCGATTTTCGTGGCGTTCCTGCTGATCAATCTTGTGGGTGTGCTGATAATTCTGGGCCAGCCCGGTTTCGGTATGGTCGCGAACTCCATATTTGAAACCACGAATTTTGCCGACTTGTCGGCAATTCCGCTCTTTATCATGATGGGCGAAATTCTTTTCCGCTCGGGGTCGATCGACATCCTGTTTGATTCAGTCGACAAGCTGGTGGGGAAGGTAAAAGGTCGCCAGTACGTTTTGTGTATCGCGCTGTCGACTATTTTCGGTGCATTGTCCGGGGCGGCAATGGGCGTGGCAGCGATGATGGCGCGCACGCTGTTGCCGGGCATGCTTGATCGCGGCTATGACGCGAAGATGTCGACCGGTGCGATTCTGGCCGGCGCGTCGCTGGCGCCGATCATTCCGCCGAGCGTGTTGGTGATAATCATCGGGACGCTCGCCAATGTATCGATTGCGGGAATGCTGATCGCCGGGATTTTGCCGGGTCTGATGCTGGCGACGATGTTTCTGATCTATACCCTCGGTCGGGTGCGCTTCAATCCCTCTCTTGCACCGGAAGATGCGGCGACATCGACCGTCGATGTCAGTCTTGGCGAAAAATTACGTGCGATTCTGCGGGTCATGCCGTTTGCACTGATAATTTTCTGCGTGATGGGTCTGATTCTGCTCGGCATCGCAACGCCGTCCGAATCAGCTGCCACCGGGGTTGTCGGCTCTATGATCACCGCTGCATATTATCGCAAGCTCAATTGGAAGATGATCTCGGAATCGCTGTCATCGGCGGCGTTTATCGCCAGCATGATCCTGGTCATCATGGCGAGCTCAAAGATGTTTAGTCAGCTTCTGGCTTTTACCGGCTCGACGCGTGAACTGACGCAGGTGGTCGCAGGGCTCGACCTTTCAGCCTACCTGATGCTGTTCATCATGATGCTGATCCCGTTCATTCTCTGCATGTTTATCGACCAGATCGCATTGATGCTGGTGGTGATTCCAATATATCAGCCATTGATCAAGTCGCTTGAATTCGATCCAATCTGGTTCTGGCTCCTGATGTTGCTCAACGTCACGGTAGGAGGGATGACGCCGCCGTTCGGCTATACGATTTTCGCCTTCAAAGGGGCGACCGACAGGGTGAGCCTGCAGCAGATCTTCAGCGCCACGTGGCCATTCGTCGCTATCTTCCTTTTAGGCATGTTGGTGATTGCCGCTTTTCCGCCTATCGCCACGTTCCTGCCGGGATTTCTCTGACCGACAAGCAGGACGCTCTTTCGGGAACTGCGGCAACCCTCTGGCGTCTGTCATATTTATGTCTACAATAAGCTTCCTAAGTATCACCATCGGAGGCGGGGTTGATGGAACTCCCCACAGGTAACGAGCGCTATTTCCGGATGAGTGTCGAGGAATTCGACACGGAGAAGCTGCTGACGAATGCTGCACGCCAGCGTGACCAGCGCGGCTTTGATGACGTTCTGATTATCGATGTTGATGCACATCACTACGAAACCGAATCCATGATCGAAATCGTGGAGTTCATCGAGGACCCGGTGTTGCGCCAGCTCGCGCGGTCGGCACAGCAGATTGCCCACCGGGGGTCGATGTTCACGCTTGGGCGTGTCGGTTACCAGGATATCGGCGGCCGCGTGACGCGTTACCCGCTGCGCTCCATGGAAGAAACGCCGGATGACGGCAAACACCGCGACGTCCATCTGAGCCACCGATGGATGGATGCCATGGGTGTGGATTACGCCTGCGTGTTTCCGACGCCGATGCTGGGGCTCGCAATGCACCCGCAACCCGATGTCGAAGTCTGCCTCGCGCGGGCCTATAACCGCTGGCTGGTCGAAAAGGTTCTGCCGGGTTCGCCGCGCATGAAATCGATGCTGTATCTGCCGTTTAACGATCCGGCCGCGGCGCTGAAGATTGTCGAGGATTTCGGCGATGCGGAAGGGGTGATCGGGTTCATGGTAACCTCTGTGCGTCACCGGCCGGTGCATCATAACGATTACATGAAGATCTATTCCGCCATTCAGGAACGCGGTCTGCCCATCGGGTTTCATTCCGGTTTCAACTGGGACGACCCGATGTTCCGTACCTGTAACCGTTTTCTCGCGGTGCATGCGCTGGGTTTCACCTGGTACAATGTCGTACATTGCACGAACTGGGTGCTGAACGGCATGAACGAGCGCTTTCCGAATTTGCCGGTTATCTGGATTGAATCGGGTATTTCCTGGATTCCGTTCCTGATGCAGCGCCTCGACACCCAGTATCGGATGCGGTCGTCTGAATGCCCGTTGCTGCGAAAGCTGCCGAGCGATTATATGCGCGATATGTATTATACGACGCAGCCGATGGAGATGCCGGACGACATGGACCTGCTTGAAGGCACGTTCAAGGCGATGAATGCGGAAACGCAACTTTTGTGGGCGTCTGATTATCCGCATTGGGACATGGATATCCCGAGCGTTATCTGGGATCTGCCGTTTATTGATGAGCAGGCGAAGCGGAATATTCTGGGCGAAACTGCGCAGAAAATATTCAAACTGGACGTCAGCGAACGACATCCAAACTACGCGGCATCAGTAGCCGCAGAGTAATGTGACCAAGAAATGATGATCTCGTGGCCAATCGCTTGACAGTAAAGGGCGGTCTGGTACCACTAGGTCCATACGCAGGCGTACGTTAATACTTCAAAGGGCTGAAAAAATGGCCCTGCAGGGAGCGCGAAATGGAAGTTGATATGTTGGGTAGCGCCATACTGGCGTTCCAGAACATGGCTAGTGTGGAGAGACTGGGTTTTCTCTTCTTTGGCGTAATAATCGGACTGGTACTCGGGGTTATTCCCGGCCTCGGCGGCCTTGTTGGTCTGTCATTGCTGTTGCCGTTCACGTTCAACATGGACCCCTACACCGCTTTGGCGTTCATGATGGGACTGCAGGCGGTCGTTGTGACGTCGGATACGATTCCGGCCGTTCTGTTCGGGGTGCCGGGGACCGTGGGGTCCGCGGCGACGATTCTGGACGGTTATCCCATGGCCCGAAAAGGTCAGGCGGGACGTGCGTTCGGTGCTGCGTTCTCGGCATCCGTCATCGGCGGACTGTTTGGCGCATTGCTGCTCGGCATCAGTGTGCCGGTTCTGCGGCCCATTGTGCTGGAGATCGGGTCCCCTGAATTGCTGGCGATCTGTGTGTTCGGTCTGTCGCTTGTTGCCGTGCTGTCGGGCGGTTCACCGCTCAAAGGACTTGCCGGCGCCTGCATCGGCCTGATGGTTGCAACAGCGGGCGATGACCCACAAACCGGTACGCTGCGCTGGACGTTCGATTCACTTTATCTCTGG
>CAJQLI010000427.1 GCA_905479125.1 uncultured Alphaproteobacteria bacterium
AAGAACGGGTATATCCCGTATCGGCTACCTGTATGCCAGGTATTTTATCCGGTTCACCTTCGGTCTCCGCCGGAAGGTTGGCGGGTATTTGTCGAGATTTCGCTAAGTGCTGAAAGCCTGTCCAAGCGCATCGGTTATAATAATTTCATAGTCGTCCCGCGTCGGTTTCCGCGGGGCGGTGGCGTTGAAATGCACTTTCATCGCAGCATCGGCGAGATCGTCCAGGTTCCGGTCCGGATATCCCAGTTCCCGTATGGAGGATGACAGGCCGAGCCGGGTATTTATATCGATGATCGTCTGTGCAATATCCGCCCTGGCCGGAAGGTTCATGACATCGCGTAACCGTGCCAGTCGTTCGCTTAATCCGTCATCGGGATTATCTGCGTAGAACCGCATGACTGCCGGCGCCGAGGCGGTGATCAGGGCGCCGTGATGCAGGTCGCAATCGGCAAATATATGTCCCAGCGTATGTATCGGGCCAAGTCCCATATAGATTGCCATCCCGCCCTGCAAAGCGGCCATCATCATATGCCAGCGAGCTTCGCGGTCATTGCCGTCGGCAGTGGCGCGGTCGATATACGCAAGTACGCGCGTGATGCCGTCCAGGGCGATGGCCTCCGTCGGCGGATTGATATTGTTCGACAGATAGCCTTCGACGCAGTGGCCGAACGCATCCATGCCGGTTGCTGCGGTCAGCTTTGGCGGCAGGGTGACGGTGAGGTCCGGATCGCAGATGGCGAGGTCCGGTTTTACATGCGGGCTTCTGATGCCGAGCTGATGGGCCCCCGGTTCCGGGTGGATGCCGCCACCAAAGGTTATTTCCGCGCCGGTGCCGGACGTCGTCGGTACCGTAATATAGGGGGCGACATTCGCGGTGATTTTCCCCGGGTCTTTGAGGTATTCGACAATTGGTTCCGGGTGCGTGACGGCTACGCGCAGCGCTTTACCTGAATCCATTACCGATCCGCCACCAAGGGCGACGATGCCGTCGCAGCCGGCCGCTTTGTATACCTCTGCGGCGGCCTCGATACCGCCGATCGTGGGGTTGGGCGGGATACCGTCGAATATGGTGACGTCGCCGGGTGATGCGAAGGCGGAGACAAGGTTATCAGCGATTCCGTGTTCCACCAGCCCTGTATCGGTAATGAACAGCGGTCGTTTCACACCACGCTCCGACAGGATGCCGGGAAGTGCCTGAATGGCGCCGAAGTCGAAGTGAACAGACGGAAAGCTCGGGAGGATCGTCATCGCTGGCTCCTTGTCGATGCGACGGGACAGGCGGGTGGGGGCAATCGTATCAACCACGCCGGCCGGTCACAATGAGCGGTGGGTGGTCAGCGCAAGCGGTCGAACATCTCGAACGTCCGCTCGTGTGACAGATCGCTTGGCTCTTTCTGGTAATGATCGTCCCGGTGGGTATTACAGAATGCGTGACCGGCATCGTAGCGGTGAATGGTGACATCCGGCACATCTGTGAGCGCATCGCGGATCGTTGCGGCGAGTTCTTCCGGTACGTGATCGTCGCGATCCCCCATGTGCAGCATGGTCGGGCAGAAGATATTCGGTGCTTCGTCGAGATGTTCGTGAATCTGTGTGCCGTAATAGGCGACGGCGGCGTCGATCTGCAGTCGGGTGGCGGCAAGGTATGTCAGGGTGCCGCCCATGCAGAAACCGGTGACGCCGACTTTGCCGTTAAAGCCGGGCTCGGTTTTCAGGTGGCCGATCAGCGCGGCAATGTCTTCGACCGCTTTATCACGGTCGATCATCCCCCGGTACCGCAGGCCTTTTTCGCGTGATGTCGAATCACGGTGATCAGCGGTGAAATTCGGCTCCAGCCGCCAGAACATGTCCGGCGCGGCTACCCTGTAGCCGCGCGCGGCAAACAGGTCGGCGGTTTCGGTGACCCAGCCGGTCACGCCGTATATTTCGTGCAACAGGACAATCGCCGGGGCCTGTTCGTCGGCAGGACCGGTGAGATAAGTGCTAAAGGAGCCGTTGCCATCGGTAGCAGGGATGCCGATTGATTTTCCGGGCATTGTTATTGTCCTCTCTATTTTTAGATGAAATGAAGCGGGTTAGCGGGCTTCTTCCAGCCCCATCCGCGCCAGTTCGTCGGCACGCTCGTTTCCCGGGTGGCCGGCATGGCCTTTTACCCAGTGCCATTTGACGTCGTGCCGGGCGATTGCCTCATCGAGGCGGCGCCATAGGTCTTCGTTCTTGACCGGTTTCTTGGCGGCGGTTTTCCATCCGCGTTTTTTCCACGAATGGATCCATTCGGTGATGCCCTTTTGGACATAGGTGCTGTCGGTATACAGGTCGGCCTCGACGCCGCGTTTGAGGGTCTCCAGCGCCTGTATGGCGGCCATCAGCTCCATCCGGTTATTGGTGGTTTCCGGCTCGCCGCCCTTCATCTCCTTCTCCGTGCCGTTCCAGCGTAATATCGCGCCCCAGCCGCCAGGACCGGGATTACCGCTGCAGGCGCCGTCTGTGTAAATCACTACTCTGCCGTTACTGTCATTCATGGGGTCAATCTAGGCCATATGCTGTGGAATCGGGTATGGAGCGATGAAAGTCGATTAGCGGTATAAGCGCCAGCGGGTCCTTGCGATGCGCAAGGGCATCGTCCGGGGTATGAAACCAGTCATGCAATCGGGTCAGCAGAAACCGCAGGGCGGCACCGCGGGCCAGAACCGGCAGCGCTGTACACTCGCCCGGGGTAAGTGGTCGGTTGTCCTGGTACCCGTTTACAAGGGCTCGCGCATTATCCGCGAGGAAGCCGCCGGTTTGATCGAAGCACCAGGCATTGATGCAGACGGCAACGTCCCAGGCCAGAAAGTCGTTACAGGCGAAGTAAAAATCGATAACCCCGGTCAGCGTTGTGCCCTTGAAAAACGCATTATCGGGGAACAGGTCGGCATGGACGATGCCGGCAGGAAGCCCCGAGGGCCAGTTTGCCTCAAGGAAGGATAATTCTTCAGCGATCCAGTCGCCCAGTCCAGCCTTCAGGCCGTTTGCTTGGCCAGCCAGCGGGGTGAACAGGCGCCGCCAGTCGGGGAGCGTAAGATCGTTTGGGCGGGTGATGCCGAATGCGTGGGTGTCCCGGTGGAACCGGGCGCAGACTGCGCCGATGGCGGCGCATCGGGCAGGTGTCAGCGCGTCACAATCTGCGCCGCGTCCGTCGAGAAAGCTGACGATTGCAGCAGGACGTCCCGCTAGTGTTTGCAGAGTTTCTCCCTGCCGGTTCGTGATGGGAACGGGGCAGGGGAAGCCCTGTGCCGCCAGGTGTGTCATCAGACCGAGATAGAAGGGCAGATCTTCCGCACGAACGCGTTTTTCATAGAGCGTGAGGATGTAATTGCCGCTTTCAGTCCGCAGCATGTAATTGGAGTTCTCCACCCCCTGCGCGATACCGGTGCAGCTTTCGACGCTGCCGATATCGTACCGCGCGACAAACGCGTCGAGCGCGTCATCGGTTATCCGGGTGTAAACTGCCATATGGCCCTTATCTCTTGCCTGACCCGTTTCTTGCCCGGTTCGTGAGTTTGAGTAATTCAGGCGCTCAGGGCGCGGGGCAGACTGAACGTCACGTTTTCGTCGATGATGTTGCGTTCCTCGACCGTCACGGCGAATTCTTCAGATAGCGTATCGATGAGTTCCTGCACGAGAATCTCGGGCGCGGATGCACCGGCGGTCACACCGAGGGTGGATACACCGTCGAGCCAGCCGTCTTCCATTTCCGCAACACGCTGGATCAGGGCCGACTTCGGACAGCCGATGGTCAGCGCGACCTCTGCCAATCGGTTGGAGTTGGAGGAATTCGGCGCGCCGAGGACGATCATTGCCTCGCATTCATCGGCCAGCGATTTGACCGCCGCCTGTCGATTGGTTGTCGCGTAGCAGATGTCTTCCTTACGCGGTGCCTCAATGCTGGGGAATCTGCGCTGCAGGATCTCGATGATTTCAGACGTGTCATCGACAGACAGGGTCGTCTGTGTAACGAATGCAAGATTCCCGGGGTCGGGAACGTCAACCGTTTCCGCCTGGCTGGCATTTTCGACCAGGATCATCTCGCCATCACGGAGTTGGCCCATCGTGCCGACAACTTCCGGGTGGCCTGCATGGCCGATAAGTATCAGGTCCTTGCCTTCCTTTTCGTGCCGTGCAGCGTCTACATGCACCTTGGTAACCAGTGGGCAGGTCGCGTCGAGATAGTACATGTCGCGTTCTTCGGCATCGCTAAAAACCGATTTCGGTACGCCATGAGCTGAAAACACAACGGGGACGCCCTCGGGCACCTGGTCGAGTTCTTCGACAAACACGGCGCCTTTGGTTTCGAGGTCTTCGACCACGTATCGATTATGCACGATCTCATGGCGGACATAGACCGGCGGTCCATGTTTTTCGATGGCGAGTTCGACGATCTGTATCGCCCGGTCGACGCCTGCGCAAAAGCCGCGTGGCCCCGCGAGAAGAATCTTGAGTGGTCTTTTAGTCATGCTTTTCCCCGGAAATCCGCGGCATCATAGGCGAATTCGTTGCCTTGTGAAAACGCGTTCCGTTAACTACAGTCGTCGCCGTTACGGCGCCGGAATATGACCATCATATAGCGCGTCACATGAAATTCGTGAAGGGATGCAGAATGTCTGAACCGGTTATTGCTCAGAAATCACCTTATGGTGTCGATGTCGAGGCAGGCCAGGAATACTGGTGGTGCGCCTGCGGCAAGAGTGAAAGCCAGCCGTTTTGCGATGGATCGCACAAGGGCACCGGTATCGCGCCGCAGCAGTATTCCGCTGCCGAGGCCGGGAAAGTCTGGTTCTGCGGATGCAAACATACCGCGACAATTCCCATGTGCGACGGCACGCACAGCAAAGTCTGATCCAGCCATTTCTATCGTCAGACATATCACACGCCCGCTTCGGACGACGCTTGCCGTCTCGGCACTTGGATTGGTGCTGACCGGTTGCGGGTTATTCGACCAGGGTGCCAAGTACGCGTGCCCTCAGGTTTTCCTTCTGGATGACGCCAGGGATATGACGAAGTTCAAACCGGGCCCGGGACGGGATATTACCGATATCCTGTTCGAGGCGGAGATCGTCAATTTCGTCGGAGATTGCGATTATGACGAGGGTCAGGCGGAGATAGAGCTTTCTGTGCAGATCCGGGTCGAACGTGGCCCGGCGAATAAAGGCCGAGAGATCGCGTTCGAATATTTCGTGGCGTTTCCCAAGTACGAGTCGCAATCTGAAGGTAAGAGCGTCTTCAATGTCGTGGGGGCGTTCGACGGAAATCGTACCCGGATGATTTATCGGGATGACCTTGAAATGACGATTCCTGTGAAGGTGCCGACGGATGGCGCAGCGCTAGAAATCGTTCTGGGCTTCCAGCTTACGCCGGAAGAACTCAAATTCAACCGCAGCCGGAAGCAGCGCTGATTCGTTGCGCGTATCTGATTCGGTGCGGGAGTTGTATTGCTTTCACCTGCGATTAAGATACCACTGAGATACTGAAGAATATTACAGGCAGGTTTTCATCGGTTTGGATGGGAATACAGTCTTACAGATGAACCCTGCGGGAGAGACGGTATCCGCATGGATCCGCCGCCGAAGGAGCAACCGCCCCGGAAACTCTCAGGCAAACGGACCGCAGGAGGATGTAACTCTGGAAAGCAGATGGCAGGTTTGCCGTCTCACCGAAGGCGTAAACCCGCAGGCTCGCGGGTGAATCTCTCAGGTTACCGGACAGAGGGGGCACGCAGGCGTCGATATCCTACAGGTATCGGTTGCCACTCATTCGTGAGGAGGACGTGCTATCGCCGGGACCGACACAACAACCGATCTGAAACGTACTGCGCTCTATGACCTGCATGTGGCACGGGGCGGTAAAATGGTGCCGTTTGCCGGCTATGAGATGCCGGTGCAGTATTCTCCCGGCATTCTCGCCGAGCACAATCATACACGTGCCAAGGCATCTATATTCGATGTGTCTCACATGGGGCAGGTCGCGCTCCGTGGAGATGATCCCGCAGCGGCTCTGGAAACCCTGGTGCCGGGCGATATAGCGGGACTGGCGGGCGGGCGTATGCGCTATACCATGTTCACCAACGAAACCGGCGGGATCCTGGATGACCTGATGGTCACGAATGTTGGTGATTATCTGTTCCTCGTCGTCAATGCTGCCTGCAAGGACGACGATATCGCCCATCTCCGCGCCGGGCTGCCCGGGGGTACGGAATTTGATGTTCTGGAAAACCGCTCGCTGATTGCCTTGCAGGGACCGGCAGCGGCAAATGTGCTGGCGCGTCATGCACCCGGTGCCGATATCATGCCTTTCATGAGCGCGCAGCCGTTTGAGATCGATGGATCGCGCCTCGCTGTCACCCGTTCCGGGTATACCGGTGAAGACGGCTACGAGATTTCCATTCCCTCGGCCGATGCTGTGAGGATCACAGAAATTCTATTGGCCGATGATGACGTTGAATTGGCGGGGCTCGGTGCCCGGGATTCGCTCCGTCTCGAAGCAGGATTATGTCTCTATGGACACGATATCGACAAAACCACGACCCCCGTGGAAGCAGGGTTGACCTGGTCCATCGGCAAGCGCCGCCGGGCGGGTGGCGGTTTTCCGGGAGCAGAGATCATTCAGCGCCAGATTGCCGACGGTACGACGCGGAAACGTGTCGGTATATTACCCGATGGCAAGGCGCCCGCGCGCGAGGGCACACAGATTACTGATGCGCATGGCGGCGTCATCGGTGTCGTGACATCCGGCGGGTTCGGCCCGACGGCGGGTGGTCCCGTCGCAATGGGCTATGTCGATAGCGACTACGCGACGAAAGAAACACCGGTGAACCTGGTCGTACGGGACAAGCCCCGGCCCGGCCGCATCGCCGCAATGCCATTTGTTCCAAACCGATATTACCGAGGACAGGAGTAGCCGATATGAGCGATCTTAAATTTTCGAAAGAGCATGAATGGGTTCGGTTGGAGGGGGATATCGCGACTGTCGGTATCAGTCACTTTGCCCAGGAACAGTTGGGTGACGTGGTGTTCGTCGAACTGCCGGATGTCGGCAAACAGGTTGTGAAGGATGGTGACGCAGCCGTTGTGGAATCCGTCAAGGCGGCAAGCGAGGTCTACGCGCCTGTGTCCGGTGAGATCGTCGAGGTCAATGGAGAACTTGAAGACGATCCCGAACTGGTGAACAAATCGCCCACCGGAGAGGGCTGGTTCATGAAAATTCGCCTGTCGGACGCGTCGGAGCTCGACGGTATGATGGATGAAGCCGCTTATAACGACTTTGCGGCGAGCCCGGGCTGATGCGGTACCTGCCGCTTACGGATGCCGACCGGCATGACATGCTGGGCGTTATAGGTGCGCCGTCGGTCGATAGCCTGTTCAGCGATGTTCCCGACGCCGTGCACCTTTCCGAACCGGTAGATCTACCGGCGCATCAGGGCGAGCTTGAGGTCGAGCGTGCGCTGACGGCCATGGCGGCG
>CAJQLI010000428.1 GCA_905479125.1 uncultured Alphaproteobacteria bacterium
CGCGATCGTCCGGGGGCGAATGATTGATGAAGAGCTTCACTTTGAACGCCTTGAGCGGTCGTTGCGCGGTATCCGGATGGAGCTGCCGTTTTCTGCAGCGGTTTTCCGCATAAAAGTCGCCGAGTTGCTCAGGCTCAACCGGGTCTCCGGTGGGGCCCTTTATCTTCAGATCTCCCGAGGAGTTGCCCCGCGCACTCATATGATTCCAGGTGAGATGCAGTCATCTGTGGTGATGACGCTCCGGCCGCTGCGCGGCGTGCCGGCTGACGTGGTTGAGAAGGGCGTGCCGATTATCACGGTGCCCGATATTCGATGGCAGCGGCCGGATATCAAGTCGGTTGCGCTATTGCCCAACGTCTTGGCGAAAGACGATGCTGTTCAGCAGAATGTCTACGAAGCCTGGCTGGTGAACGATGAGGGGATCGTCACCGAGGGTACGTCGACAAATGCCTGGATCGTGAAAGATGGCCGGTTGATTACACATCCCGCCGTCAGCGCAATCCTCAACGGTGTGACCCGATTGGCGTTAATGAAAATTGCGACCGACCTTGGTATCGAAATCGTTGAGAAGCCATTTTCAGTTGCAGAAGCCTACTCAGCGGATGAAGCCTTTCTTTCCAGCACCTCCGCGTTCCTCGTACCGATCGTAAAAATCGATGATACAGCGATAGGGTCGGGGAGCCCCGGACCAATCGCGACAGAGCTTCTCGCGCGCTACAAGGATCATTTATGGAGCGATAATGCCTGACCGTATGCCAAAAGCCGTTCTTTTCGACTGGGATGGAACCCTGGTGAACAGCTGGCCCATCATTCATGAAAGCATGAACCGGACACTTGAAGCGATGGGGCATCCGGTCTGGACGATGGAAGAAACCACAACGCGGGTGCGAAAATCGCTACGCGAGGCGTTCCCGGAACTTTTTGGTGACCGTTGGGAAGACGCGCGGGATATTTTCTATGGCGCGTATCGGGAAGTTCATCTTGAACGGGTCGAAAAGATAGATGGAGCCGACGAGATGCTTGCGCTGTTACAGGCGCATGGCAGCCATCTCGGTGTTGTCAGCAATAAATCAGGTGGTCATTTGCGCGCGGAATCTGAAAAACTTGGGTGGGATCGCTTTTTTGAGGGATTTCTTGTCGGCGCGACCGATGCGGCGCGGGATAAGCCGGCAACCGACCCTATTTACATGGCGCTTGAAGGCACCGGCATCGACCCGCATCCTGATGTTTGGTTTGTCGGCGATACATGGGTGGATATTGCTTGCGGGCGGGCGGCGAATTGTCACACTATCCTGATCGGAGACAATGATCCAAAAGACGAGGAATTCCGCGAACATCCGCCCCATGAGAACTATTTTACGGTCCAGGCGTTTCTGGAGGTTGTCAGAGGAATTCAACGTTCCATATAGAATATATGACGCGCGGAATGCGTGAACCCGGAACGGTAGGCTTATCTTTCGGAACGGCTCTCGCAGATCAAAAACACTAAAGATAACAATAAGGTAAATCATGTCTACAGAGAAACCCCAGAATCTCCAGGATGTCTTTCTCAACCACGTTCGCAAGCAGAAAACGCCGGTTACGGTCTTTCTGGTCAATGGCGTGAAACTTCAGGGCATTATTACCTGGTTCGACAACTTTTGTGTTCTTCTTCGCCGGGACGGTCATTCCCAGCTCGTTTACAAGCATGCGATCTCTACCGTTATGCCGGTAACCCCAGTCTCGCTGTATGATGATGATCTGGATGAAAACGATGATCGGATAGACGAGGTTTAAGCCCGATTTGACGGAGAGCCACGAAAGCGCGAGGGACGACCGGACCCGCGCTGTCGTCCTTCATCCTTACAAGAAATCGGGGCAGTCGGGCGGCCGTGCGGTGGCTTCCTGCCTCGAGGAAGCAATCGGGCTCGCAGCCGCGATCGAGCTTAACGTTGTGTCCAGCGAAGCTGTTTCTCTTCCCAAGATCAATGCCGGGACATATTTCGGCAAAGGCACTGTTGAGCGCCTGGGTGAGTTGGTCGAGGAAGAAGAAGCCGATATCGTCTGTGTTGATACGGCTTTGTCTCCGGTCCAGCAGCGGACACTGGAAAAAGCCTGGAATACGAAGGTCATCGACCGTACCGGTCTTATTCTCGAGATATTCGGAGAGCGCGCGCGGACCCGGGAAGGTGTTTTGCAGGTAGAACTGGCGCACCTGAATTATCAACGCAGTCGTCTCGTTCGGACCTGGACCCATCTTGAACGCCAGCGCGGCGGTTTCGGCTTCCTCGGCGGTCCGGGTGAAACCCAGATCGAAGCGGACAGGCGCATGATTGCGGTGCGGATCAACAAAATCCAGCGCGAGCTTGAAACGGTGACCCGCACGCGCGAGCTGCACCGCGAAGCACGCCGCCGCATCCCGTATCCTGTCATTGCCCTCGTCGGCTACACGAATGCCGGCAAATCGACGCTGTTCAATACACTCACCAATTCGGACGTCTTCGCCAAGGATTTGCTGTTTGCGACGCTGGATCCGACGATGCGGGAAATCAAATTGCCGTCGGGCCGCTCGGCAATCCTGTCCGATACGGTCGGTTTTGTGTCAGACCTGCCGACAACGCTGATCGCCGCCTTCCGGGCGACGCTCGAAGAGGTGATTGGTGCCGACATCATCGTGCATGTCCGCGATATCGCGCACCCTGACACGGAATCCCAGAAAAAAGACGTCCTACGGGTGATCGACGAACTCGGCGTAGATTTCGGCGATGGTCGGGCGTTTGTCGAAGTCCTCAACAAGATAGACCTGCTTGGCCCTGACGAGCAGGATGCGGTCCGGAACCAGGCTGACCGGGACGACAATGTCGTTGCGATGTCGGCGGTCACCGGGGCTGAAAATGAGGCTTTTCTGCACTGCCTGGACGGTCTCTTGTCATCCGATAGGGATGTGATAAACCTCAAGCTTTCTCAGGGCGACGGTGCGGCGATCTCCTGGCTTTACCGCCATGCCGATGTTTTGAGCCGGGATGACCGGGACGACTTCGCGCATCTTGAAGTGTCCATAGCCCCGGATCAGCTCGCCCGGTTCGAAAAAAATCACTCAAACAGCTAGGCGAAACCCAACCGCGCCTTGACACAGCGGCGGGCCATCCCTATACATCTGGCACTCGTTAGCAGAGAGTGCTGACAAGTCGAAAAAAGAGTCATAAATTCAACATTTTAAGGAGAAGGCTAGATGGGAATCAGGCCTCTACATGACCGCGTTTTGGTCGAACCGCTTGTTGCTGAAGAGAAAACAGCCGGCGGCATCATCATTCCGGATTCAGCGCAGGAAAAGCCCCAGGAAGGCAAAATTGTCTCCGTCGGCAGCGGCGCACGCGGTGAAGACGGCAAGACCGTAGCACTCGACGTCAAAAAGGGCGACAAGGTCCTTTACGGCAAATGGTCGGGCACGGAAGTGAAAATCGATGGCAAGGACCTTCTCATCATGAAGGAAGCTGACATCATGGGAATCATCGAGTAGGAGCGCCGAAACATGGCTGCGAAAGAAGTTAAATTTGAAGGCGACGCCCGCACAAAGATGCAAAAGGGTGTCGATATCCTGGCCGATGCGGTCAAGGTAACACTTGGCCCCAAGGGTCGTAACGTAATCATCGACAAGTCCTTCGGTGCACCGCGGATCACCAAAGACGGTGTGACGGTTGCCAAGGAAATCGAACTCGAAGACAAGTTCGAAAACATGGGCGCCCAGATGGTCCGTGAAGTTGCGTCGAAAACCAATGACGAAGCTGGTGACGGCACGACGACAGCGACTGTTCTGGCTCAGGCCATCGTGCGCGAGGGCTGCAAGTCCGTCGCCGCCGGCATGAACCCGATGGATCTCAAGCGCGGCGTTGATGCGGCTGTCACCGCCGTTATCGCCGAGCTTCGCAAGAAGGCGAAGAAAGTTTCGTCCGACGAAGAAGTTCGCCAGATTGGCACGATCTCTGCCAATGGTGATCTCGATGTTGGTACGATGATTTCCGAAGCCATGCAGAAAGTCGGCAAAGAAGGTGTCATCACGGTCGAGGAAGCCAAGTCGCTTACGACCGAGCTTGAAGTTGTCGAAGGCATGCAGTTCGATCGCGGTTACATCTCCCCGTACTTCGTCACGAATGCGGAAAAGATGTTTGCCGAGCTTGAAGACCCGTACATCCTTCTCCACGAAAAGAAGGTTTCCGGTCTGCAGTCCATGCTGCCGCTTCTCGAAGCCGTTGTTCAGTCCAGTCGTCCGCTTCTGATCCTCGCTGAGGATGTTGAAGGCGAAGCTCTCGCGACCCTCGTGGTCAACAAGCTTCGTGGCGGCCTGAAGATCGCTGCCGTAAAGGCACCGGGCTTCGGTGATCGTCGCAAGGCAATGCTGGAAGACATCGCAATCCTGACCGGTGGTCAGGTTGTGTCTGAAGATCTCGGCATCAAGCTCGAAAACGTCACGCTCGACATGCTCGGCACCGCCAAGAAAATCACGATCACCAAAGAAGAAACCACAATCGTGAACGGCGCCGGCAAAAAGGCCGACATCCAGGGCCGTTGCAACCAGATCCGCGCTCAGATCGATGAGACCAGCTCGGATTACGACCGTGAGAAGCTGCAGGAACGTCTGGCGAAACTCGCCGGCGGTGTTGCTGTTATCCGTGTCGGTGGTGCGACCGAAATCGAAGTTAAGGAAAAGCGCGATCGTGTTGAAGATGCGATGAACGCTACCCGCGCTGCGGTTGAAGAAGGCATCGTCCCGGGCGGCGGAACCGCGCTTCTGCGTGCTTCCAAGGTCCTTGAAAAGCTGACGCCTGAAAATGACGACCAGCGTGTCGGCATGGAGATCATCCGTAAGGCCCTTCAGGCCCCGGTTCGTCAGATTGCTGAAAACGCCGGTGTCGAAGGCTCCATCGTTGTTGGCAAGCTGCTCGAAAAGAAAGACGCCAGCTACGGTTACAACGCTGCGACCGACAAGTTCGAAGACCTGGTGAAAGCCGGCGTCATCGATCCGGTCAAGGTTGTCCGCACGGCGCTGCAGGATGCAGCATCGGTTGCCGGCCTTCTCATCACGACCGAAGCGATGGTCGCTGAGAAGCCGAGCGAAGGCGGCGGCGGAATGCCTGCGATGCCCGACATGGGCGGAATGGGCGGCATGGGCGGCATGATGTAAGTCAGCCGTTCCCGCTTACGGAACGAAAAGAACCGCCGTGGATTAATTTCCGCGGCGGTTTCTTTTTAGGCTATCGAGTCGGCACGAAGCGGCCGGGCGGGTATAAACGGAATATGATGATC
>CAJQLI010000429.1 GCA_905479125.1 uncultured Alphaproteobacteria bacterium
CGGCGACGATATCGGCACCGGAATTGCATCCAGCCCGTTGCCGTTCAACAACTCGTCCCCTTCGAATACCACGTCATGGCACGGCGCATCTGCGCTTTCGACCACGTTCGGTTCGATCGGATTGTTGATCGCATTGATCCATGTGTTCTTAAGATCCTTCAGATCACATCGCATACCGAGCTGATAGATCTGCTGGTTGCCGGCAAGGCCGCATACCAGGACGGGGATATCGTATTTGCGCCCCTTGGAATCGGTGATGTTTTTGAAAAGGAAGGCCTTGCGGTCTTCTTCATCAATACCGCCGCGGAACTGCCAGCGCACCAATGGGTGCATCTCGGTGTCCTTGTTGATCTCGCGATCGATCTCGATCAGCAGGCCTTTCGCGCGCAGTTCTTCGATGTGCTCGTGCAGATCGGTATAGCCGCGCTCCTCGAGGGTCGTTTCCGTCATCTCGTTATTCCCCTTATTGATCCTGGTCCCAATCGGGCACCGACCGGACATGCGTATTCGGTTTGATGTTCGAGCGGCGACGCTGTGCGCTGCGCTTGCCGTTTTCAAGGTAATCGCCGGCAGCAGCCCGTTCGGCGAGCTGATCCCATTCCTCGGTCCAGTCACCCAGCGAATAGCCGTGCCACGGTGCTTCGGGATTCAGGGGTGGCAGCCCCAATTCGTCCCAAAGCTCTTTTGCACGTTCCATGTATTCGCGCTTCGGCAATGCCAGCGGCGGCATTTCACGTTTCAACGTCGCGTCGATAAGCAACGTTGAATCCTCAGGGCGCGTGCCACCCGCCCCTTTCGGTCCATGGCCTGCATCGCGATGCCGCAAAATCTCGATATCCTTATCAGGGTCGGCCCGGTAGCCAAGCGACCAGAACACCGCATCGCCGTTATCCGGATCGATGTCCTCGTTCACGGCGATCACGTATTTGCCGCAATCCGCCCGCAACGACGTTGCGCCGTAAAGCGCACGCCAGACCTCGGTACGCGGCGTGCCGGGTTCCATCTGCAGGAATATGACCCGGCGGATATTGGTCAGGGGCTCATGCATGAACACCCGCTTGATACCTTTTACGCCCAGATGATCGCGGATATGCGACAGGAACATCGGCTCATAGGCGACGCGCTTGATGACCGACGATTCAGATGGCGTGACCTGGCTGATGATGGAAGAAAGCACCGCGTTGGACTTACGCGTGATCGCGGTGACCTCGAAGATCATGTTATAGTCTTCAAGCGAGATATGGCCGTGGGATTCGCCAAAGGGCGCTTCCGGCTCCAGATACTCAGTATCGACCAGGCCTTCGATAATGATTTCCGAATCCGCCGGGACAACCAAATCGAGCCCCGTACATTTCACGGTCCGGATCGGCGCGCCGGCCAGTCCCCCGGCAATTGTCAGCTCATCGACATCGCGGCGGATTTTCTGCGGGCCGGTATAAGCGACCGACGGCGGACAACCAAGCACAATGGCACACGGCATCTTCTCGCCGCGCGCCTTGTATTTTTCCCAATGAAGATAGCCGCCCGCGCCACCTTCTCGCGCCGACATGCGCACCGCCATTCGGTTGGACGCTTTGAGCCCTCCCCGATAGGTGCCGAGATTCTGGGTTCCCGTCTCCGGGTCTTTTGTGATGAACATTCCCGCCGTCAGATAAGGCGCGCTATCGAAACCCGGGGTCGAGATCGGCACTGGCAGCGCATCGAGCCCCTTGCCCTCTCCGATCAGATCTTCACCCGTAATAACCACCTGCTGACAGGGTGCTTCGGTCACAGCGACCGGGTCGATCGGATTATTGACCGCATTCGCCCAGTGCGGCCCGATTTCATCGAGAGAAACCCCGATACCGACACGATACACATCCCGGTTTGCCGCAAGTGCCCCGACAAGAACCGGCATATCATAGGTTCTGCCATGGCTGTCGAACACATTGGTGAACAGGAACGCCTTTCGCTCAGCATCCGGGATTCCGCCCCGGTACTGCCAACGCACGAGTGGATGAAGCTCTGTATCCTTGTTAACGGGCTTGTCTATCCGCAGCAGAAGTCCTTCTGCTTCCAGCGCCGCAATATGGTCCTGCAGATCGGGATAGCCCCGATCACCACTACTCGAGCCCGCATCTGCCTGAGTCGCCATTATCTGTCACCACTGAATTAAAAAAACGCCCGGTTCATGCGTTCGCGTAGGACAGGAGTTTACGCCCTCGAGATGTCGGTTTCAATACGCCACCGTATGGAGCGAAAATCGACTGTGAAAGCTTTGAATTACAGCCGTTCAGGAGACGTTGAGTGAAGACAGCATGAGATGATAGCTCCGCGCCCGGGCGACGCGTTCTTCCAGCGGCAGGCCTCCGCTGCGAAGGTATTCACCGGTCATGATGGTCTGATAGACCTGTCCTCGCACCCGCGCCTCATCCGGCGCGAAACCGATTTCGACAAGCTGGGATGTGAGAAATGAAAGACGCTGCGCATCTCGTTCGTCGATCCGGCGGGCAACATCCGCATCGCTGTGCGACATCATCCGCAGGGAGACGGTCTGGCCCCGCGTTAGACGGCCCAAAACACTCTCGAAAAGAGCCCAGATTCTGTCTGCAGGATTCGCCGCCTCTTCCATATCAGGCAACATCTGGTCATCCCAGATAGAAAACCAGCGATCAAGCAGCGCTTCCATCAGTTGCTGCCGGTCCTTGAAATGCCAGTAGAAGCTGCCCTTGGTCACACCGAGGCGACGCGCAAGCGGCTCAACCCGGACACCGTCCAGCCCGTTTTCACCCAGCATGTCCCACGCCGCTGAAATCCAGTCGTCGCGGGTCAGGCTTTCGGTTGATTTCCCCTGCTTCTCTGCTACTGGCAACGATGCCGATTCAGCCATCCCATTTCCTCCACGCAGGATGATGGCAGCCAATATAGGGTGACATCAACCGATATATTTACGTCGAATCGATTTTCGACAGCCTCTTCCAAATTAAAAATTCGAAGTCTAAGCTTCTGGCACGTCGCTACATATAAACGCAACAAGGGAGACTAAATATGTCCAGAAGACTTGCTACAACTCTGACCGCACTTCCAGCGGTCGCAGTCCTCGGGCTGGCAATGCCGGCAACTGCGGACGAAATTACGGATTTCTATAGCGGGAAAACCGTAACCATCATGGTGCCGTCGGGACTTGGCGGCACACTCGGCCTGTATGGTCGTCTCGTAACGGAGCATCTCGGCGAACATATTCCCGGAAAGCCGACTGTCATAATTCAGTCCCGTCCCGGTGGCGGTGGCACCAAAGGCGCAGCCTATGCCTATAACGCCGCCCCCAAGGACGGCACGTACATCGCCGAAGTTCTCGCCCCGTCAGTCTTCGCGCCGCTCCTGCGGTCCGTCAAATTCGATGCGTCAAAATTTCAGTGGCTTGGATCGCTGACCCCCAGGCCTGCAGTGGTCTCGGTGTGGCATACATCGGCGGCAAAGACGCTTGACCAGGCGAAGAAGGTTGAGATTCCTATGGGATCGACCGGCCTCGGTTCTGAGACCTATATCGTGCCGACACTGATGAACAAGGTTCTCGGCACCAAGTTTAAAGTCGTCAAAGGCTACAAGGGCGGCGGCGCCG
>CAJQLI010000430.1 GCA_905479125.1 uncultured Alphaproteobacteria bacterium
GTCGGCAATCTCAAAAAACACTTCAAACAGGCCGAAAAAGACATTGGCGAGATCACCATTTCGACCAACAAAGTCACCAGCCGTGGCGAGAAGTTAGAACAGATCGAACTTGGTGAAGGCGCCGACGTCGACGAGATCGCGGCGAGCGCCGAGATACACACATTGGAGCGCGGCAACGGCTGACCCTCCAGCGACATACCCGGGACTCGTCATCGAATCCCATGCACCAGATTGGGGAACAACCCCGGGCGAGGGCCCTCTCTTGCATCGCGGATATGGACCTGAAAAACTCGTCCCGACATAAACCCTCGACATAGACTAGGAGATATCCAATGGCCGAGACATCCGCTTCCCTGAAACTGACCCATGAAGGCGCCCTTGCGGCCCTTAACGCCGGTATCGCAAAGGCGACCGCGATGGGCCAGCCGCAATGCATTTCCATCGTTGATGCCGGTGGGCATTTATTGGCATTCGTCCGCATGGACGGTGCATTTCACATGTCTCTCGAAACATCCTTGCGCAAGGCGAAGACCGCGGCGTGTTATGGACAGCCTTCCGGCGGGATAGAAGAAGGCGTCGATCTCCGGCTGGCCCTCGGAACGGACGGGCAGCGGATTAATCTGCCGGGTGGTCTGCCGATTATCGTGGACGGGCACTGCATCGGTGGTGTCGGCGTCGGCTCCGGCACAGGAGCCCAGGACCGCGAGGTCGCAACAGAGGCGATCGCGGCCATCCCCGGCAGCCAGACCTTCTGATCAGCCGACCGGATCAGCCGACGACCGGGACAAATTTAACGGTGCGCTCACTTACCCCCGCCCGTACTCCGGAGAATCCCTCCACGGCGTTCGGGCGGGAGGCCATTTTTGGTTAAATTTCAAAATTTTTTACAGATTCATTACCCCCAAAAGCCAAAGCCGTGATATTCTCCGGTTCGTCGGCAGACCCTGAAAACAGGGGTGTCGAAAGTTACAGGGGGTTTGGTCGGAAAACGCTTCTGACTGAATTCAGCGGCAGGATGGGACAGTAAGAAATAGCAATGCCAAAGCGACCTCCCTTCAGCTCAGGAAGGGATGGCCCGGCTAAGTGATTAGCTAAAAGGTATTGCCGAAGGCATCACGCCAATGAGCGCGGAAAGCAAAAAGGCCACACTAAAAGGTGGCCGGGACAACTTTACGACCTGACGACTGACTTACAACTGACGACGCAAAGAGGGAGCCTTTAAATGAGCGAATCGAACACCGGTTCATTGGATGCTGAAGAAATAGTCTTGGACCACCGCGCGGCCACGGACGTTCCGGTCGACCGCAAATGTATGTCATGCGGTGAAAAGTTTGCAAGCGAGGGATGGCACAATCGCCTTTGCCTGCGCTGCCGGAAACGCAGCGAGCCCGATTTCGTCTGACTTCTGAAAATACGACCCATAAAAATCCCGGTGCCTGTCACCGGGATTTTTTTATGCCCGCATTCCTTAGCCGGCTGGCGAATGCTAGGCTTAGGGCGTTAACCCTAACCGATGGAGAAACCTGAATGGCATTGATTGCCGCCGGCGTTGACGCGCCTGATTTCAGCCTCCCGAACCAGGATGGTGCTGCGGTGAAGAAAGACGATTTCACCGGTCGCTACGTCCTGCTCTGGTGGTACCCCAAGGCCGATACACCCGGCTGAACGATCGAAGGAAACGGGTTCCGTGATCGAATCCAGGACTTTGAAGACCGTAACGCGGCCATCCTCGGCGTCAGCTATGACAGCCCTGCTGATAATGGTGCGTTCCGTGAAAAATTCTCTTTTCCCTATGACCTCGTGAGCGACGAGGACGGTGCGGTGTCGATCGCCTTTGGCGTATCGGAGCCGGACAGCCCCCGTTCGCCCCGCAAGTCGGTGCTGATCGGCCCCGACGGCAAGGTTGTTGCTTCCTATGATGCGGTAAAACCGGCGGATCACCCCGCCGAAGTCATCGCCGACCTGGATGGCATGAAGTAGCGGAAATCAGCAAGTGAACGTTCAGGGGCGGGTCTTTTTGACCCGCCCCTTTTCAATAGACCAGGGAATTAGCCTCGTCGCCTCATCCGCAGGGGCACGAAACAGCCTTTAAGAATGCCGCCGCACGCGATAGCCTGCCGGTTCCCTGACAGAGAATCCTGAATGCTTGCCGCGACCGCCATTACCATCATCATCAGCGCCATCGTTATCCTGGTGCATTTCGAAACCATGACCTGGCTGACCAAGATGGCCCGCACCACTCGGCTGCCGACGCGATTGAGCCTTCTGCTCGGCGTTTTTGCCCTGTTTGCCGCCCATTCCCTGGAAGTCTGGATATTTGCCGGCGGACTGTATTTCGCCAGCGAAATCGCCCAGCTAGGCGATCTGACCGGCACATTTGACGGCAGCGCGCGGGATTACCTGTATATCTCGCTCGTCAACTACACCACGCTCGGTTACGGCGAGATCGTGCCGACGGGACATCTGCGGACGATATGCGGTTTCGAGGCATTGATCGGCCTGCTGATGATGGCATGGTCCGCGGCATTCACGGTATTTCGCCTGACGGATCGCTGGCGCGCAAACCTGGATTAACGATGGGTCCAATCAATCAGTCATGCCGTCAAGGCAAGTACCTGTGACAAACCGGGAAGCCACGGAATGAAACTACTCATGAAATTCTGCGCCCTGGCTGTTCTGCTGATAACGCCTTTTCCAGCCCTCACCCAAACTCCGGAACCTGCACCACCCCCACTCGGTATGATCGTCGGGAAAGCCAACATCATCGACGGCGATACGATAGAAATCTCTGGCCGCCAGATTGATCTATTCGGTATCGACGCGCCGGAGAACGAACAATTATGCGAGGCTGCTGGCAGGAAATGGTCCTGTGGGCAGAACGCCACTTTCGGCCTGTCCGCGATTGTTGAACGCCAATGGGTTTACTGCCGGACCATGACACCGCCTGCCGCAGAACGGATCGCGGCAATCTGCCGGCTTGCAGGCACCGACGGCCCGGATATCAATGCCGCCATGATACGACAGGGATGGGCCGTCGCCGACAGGCGCAGCCCCGCACCATATCTCGCGGAGGAAAAAGCGGCCCGTGCGGCCGGGGCCGGTATATGGGCAGGTCAGGGCATCACGCAATAAGACCGCGCCTAGGATTGGCCGCCGCTGCAATTGATCACGTCACCGGTCACGAAACCTGCATCATCCGATGCCAGAAAAGCGACCGCGGCGGCATGCTCATCCGGTACCCCACGCCGGTGCAGGGATTGCTGGGTCCGGATGTCGGCGACCATTTCACCGCGAAACTCATCAGCCTGCTCCTGCGCCAGGTCCTCCGCCATGACGCCGTCCCCCAGCGACAGCCGCGACGTTATTCTGTCGGGGATATCGGTGCCGCCCGGCGAGACTGTGTTGACGCGTATTCCGTAGCGCCCGTATTCCATCGCCAGGACCTTGCCGAGTGCCAGGATGCCGCCTTTGCTCGACGCGTAAGGCGCCCGGTAAAGACCGCGCACCGACTGCGAGCCGATATTGATGATAGAGCCTGCCTCCTGTTCCATCATGATCGGCAATACTGCCCGGCAACCCCACAGCGTCGGCATTAATGAGCGGTCGAGTTCCAGCTTTATTTCTTCCTCGGTATAGAGATGAAATGGCTTGATCCAGATCGTGCCGCCGACATTGTTGACCAGCACATCGATCCGGCCGAACGCCTCCAGCGCCTTTGCCATCATCTCCTCAGCCCCCGAAAACGTGCTGAGATCGACAAGCGACTTGATCGCCTCGACGTCGTGCTCTCGCAATTCTTCGGTCGTCTGGGTAGCACCTTCATCGACCCGGTCGGCGACAACGATTTTGCCGCCCTCCTGACCCAGCCGCCGGGCAATAGCCCGCCCGATGCCCTGCCCCGCGCCGGTGACGACACAGACCTTGTTCTTCAACCGGCGCGCGCCGGCGGCTCTCGGATCGAGTTCGTCAGTCATCTTCCACTCCGTTATAGTGGACCCATCCGTGTCAGATCGACGTATGGGCCACACCTTTTTTCACTTTCATGGGATCTCCCGGCGCCTCGTTGAAGGGTATTTCACGGGACAGCTCGAATGATGCAGAACGAACAGCCTGCGAGGCTTCATCAAGGCCGGGAGGTGTTTCGCCCTTGTCCAGATTCAACGCCGCGTCATGCAACTGGCGGCGCGCCATGAAAATCGCCTTGTCCGTCATCACAAGGTTCTCACGGCTGCGGTCGGAGACCGGCCCCATACTTTCCTGCAGCGACGCATCCTGCATGGCGATACCTTTGACGCCACTGAACGATTTCCGCGCTTTCTGCGCCTCGCGGTCGATCATGTAATCATTGTCCTTGTTCATGACCGGCCGGAACGTCCCCGGCATCAACTGGACATGCAGACTGCCGCCATCGCGCATAACGCCCAGTTCCAGTTCGTTGAGCGGGCGGGACGGATGATACGAGAACGTCCACGCGAAGCAGTTCTCGTCATCGATCGGCACCCAGGCATGGCCGTGCAGCGGGTTGTCACCGTAGGGTGGCACGATCGTATACCAGGGCATAATCCACGGTGTGACCCGCCAGTAGTAGTTTTCGTCCCCGGCGTTGCGGCGCACACCGATGTTCAACCCGCCCGGCGATTCAACAACTTCGAATTTTGGCGTCAGGTCCGCCAGGTGATAGTCGGACCCCTTGGACCCGTGATGCAGCGGGTCACTCCGCAGCTCGCCGCTATGGAGAAACGCGACATGGCTTGAATCGATCCCGCCCTCGAGCGCCTGCAGGTAATTGCATTCTTCCAGGCGCTTTGAATGGAAGCGTTGATCGGCCGGCACGGTGGTCCATTCAAACGCAGGCGGAGACGGCTGGTCTTCCGGCGGCCCCATATAGGTCCAGATGATCCCGCCGCGCTCCACGCATGGATAGGATTGCAGGCCGACTTCTTCACAGAAGCGGCTCTCCGGTGGCTCGGATGGTATTTCAAGGCAGTTGCCGTCAACGTCGAATTTCCAGCCATGATAAGGGCAGCGAATTCCCGATTCCTCGTTGCGGCCGAACCAGAGAGAAACGCGCCGGTGAGCACAGAACTCTTCTATCAGGCCAAGCCGGCCGTCGCTGTCGCGGAAAGCGATGAGACGCTCGGATAAAAGTTTCACGCGGACAGGCGGGCCGTCCTTTTCGGCAACTTCATCGGAGAGCAGGAACGGAATCCAGTATCGGCGGAACAGCTCACCCGTCGGTGTGCCGGGACCTGTTTCGGTCACCAGCTTGTTCCTGTCTTGTGTCAGCACGGGTCTTTCATCCTTCTACGCACGACGCGCTTTTCTTTTTCAGGCCTGCAGCCCCTCACGTCACCGGGTCGGCATATTATAGAATGCCACGACAAGAGCGACCCGGATATATTGTCCAGACCGGATTTGGGCAACCGGCAACTTTATGCAGAAAAATTGAGCAGATATACATCTGCTCTCCCGAAGATATCTATTTCTTCTTTTTCACAACAGTCGAAAAAATCTATATTTGCATAAAATTAGCATTTAAGATTAATAAATTCATAAAATTAATAAATATAATAAAAATTATATTTTTTTATTTTATATAATGTTAAAAACTTGGATCAAAATATTTTTTATTAATTAAATACAAATGTTTACAATTCTTTACAATTAATATTATTAT
>CAJQLI010000431.1 GCA_905479125.1 uncultured Alphaproteobacteria bacterium
GCCACTATGCCTGCCGCATCCGTGTGCCCGGCCTGCGGCAGCGCCGCCCTGATTTCTCATGCCGAACTGCCCAGTCTCACGATTGCGCATCTGGACTGCGATTCCTTCTACGCAAGTGTCGAAAAACGAGACAATCCCGAACTCATGGATAAACCGGTGCTGGTCGGAGGCCAGAAGCGTGGCGTTGTCATGGCGGCCTGCTATGTCGCACGGGAATTCGGGGTGCACTCGGCAATGCCGATGTTCAAGGCGCTCCGCGCCTGCCCCGACGCCGTTGTCGTCAAGCCGGATATGGCGAAATACGGTCGCATTGGCCGCGACATTCGCGAAATGATGCGAACCGTTACCCCGCTTGTAGAGCCGATCTCCATAGACGAGGCATTCCTCGACATGACCGGGACCGAACGCCTGCATGGCGGCAGCCCGGCACGTACCCTGGCCGGTCTGGTCGAAGAAATAGAAAAACGCCACGGCATTACCGTGTCTATCGGACTGAGCCACAACAAGTTCCTGGCCAAATTGTCGTCAGGACTGAACAAACCGCATGGATTTACGGTAATTGGTCGCGCCGAAACCGTTACATTCCTCGCCGGTCAGCCGGTTTCGCGAATCTGGGGCGTGGGAAAGGTATTACAGCGCAAACTCGAACGCGACGGGATCACGATGATCGGACAGCTTCAGCAAATGAGCCCGGAAGATCTGACGCATCGCTATGGCGAGATCGGCAGCCGTATTGCCCGACTGGCGCAGGGCAGTGACACCCGCAAGGTCGTGCCGGGTTCAAGCCGGAAAAGCCTGTCGAGCGAGACGACCTTCGCCGACGATATCTCCGACCCGGAACGCCTGAGCCGGATTCTGTGGCGCCAGGCAGAAAAAGTTTCCGCCGGGGTAAAGAAAGAGAATATTGGTGGGCGGACCGTAACATTGAAGCTCAAAACTGCACGGTTCGCGATCCGAACCCGGTCACGCACGCTGCCGCACCCGACACAGCTTGCCGACGCGATTTATGCCGCCGCCGCCCCAATGCTTTCGAAAGAAACTGACGGCACGGCGTTCAGGCTGTTGGGTATTGGACTGTCGGAGTTCGCACCGCAAGAAGACTGTGATCCGATTGATCTTGCCGATCCCGATTCACAACGCAGGAAAAAGGCCGAGGGCGCACTCGACGACCTGCGTGCGCGGTTTGGCAGCGACGTGATAGGCAAGGGCCGGAGACTGGAAACCTAAGTCCTCAGTAAGCGGCCGCAAAACCAGCGTCGATCTGGGTAAGCTGAGCGAGCAGGTACTCGATATTATCGTCACCCATCGCTGCATCCGGATCGTCGAAATTGGTGATAATCCGTTCTATCATCCGGCGACGGAATCTATCCTGGTCATCCTTGCCGCCATCGTAATCGGTATCTTCGGCCACATCGATCGCGGCCTCGAATGCCGGCTGCAACAGTTTCGGCAGCTCCGCCTTGTCGAGGAGAGACACAATCTGCTGCCGGTCTCGGCCATGGATAAGTTCACGTGCACTCGACAGCGGTGTTCTCGCACGCACGGCAACACTTCCCTCGAAGAAGTCCATGTCCCCCATGCAAAGGGCGCGTAGCATGATTGTCGGGGTCAAACGATTGTTCTGGTAGAGGTGAATAATCAGACGGCGGGAATCCTCTGCGTGGTTTTTCCCGTCCAGAAGACCCAACGTCGCTTTTTCGCGTGACTGAAGAATCAGGTCACTGACGCTGTCCGCAGGCAATTCATGTCGCGCGACAAGGTCCTGCAGCAGCTTGTCGGATACCATGTTGACCAGGCGTTCGGAGACCTCCATCGGCAATGCCGAACGGCCGACCATTGAAGACTTTACGAAATCGCTATCGGCGAAATCATCGAGCACGCGCTGCATTGAGCCCGTCGATATCTCGGCGCCGTCATTCGCAACCAGCGTGCCAACGACCGCTTCATTTTTGGTGTCGATCAGGGCATCGGAAACATTCGGCGACACGCTCGGCCGCGACGCAATCGCTTTCTGTTTGTCCTCGCCCTGGCTTTGCACGATCTCGATCAGGTCTTCATCGGTGAGAACTGTCGAGAATGTAAGCATCGGGGTCGCCACGGAGCCAACGTCGTCAGCAAGTGTTCGCGCAATTTCATGCGGCAGGAAAGGACATTCCTTCAGGTTTGCCGCAAGGGCCGCGCGCACGCGTTCCTCAGCATCCCGGCACATCAGAGAAAAGATTTCCTCCGCTAGCTTCTTTTCCTGCTCGCCGAAATCCGCTGCGGCGTCGTAATGCGTCGCAATTTTCGCTGCTGCATCCACCCGTGACTCAACGGAGGGATCACTGAGAAGACGCTCAACGTCGGATTTAGTAAGTTTGCTTGCCATATCGCTCTGATCCTTCATGCGGGGAACACGAACGGTTTAGAGGTCCCGCGAAGGTCTAATTCTGAGGCAAACTCGTTAATGGCTGCTTAAGCAGCGAGACCCGATAATACCGTTGCCTGACAAATACCGCACACCATCGTGAATTGACGGGCAAGTGGCAGCACGCAAAGCTGCGTCATTGTGTAACTTGACCCCAAGATAGGCCTGACGCTATTTCAGGGGCAGCCATATCGTGTTTCAGATCGGATAGGAAGTTATGAAAAAGACATTATCACTGACAGCGACAATCGCTATTTTAGCTGTTTCTTCAATTGGTTACGCAAATGCAGGTGATGTCGCAAAAGGCAAAAAAGTCTTCAATAAATGCAAGGCCTGTCACACGCTAATCTCCGGAAAACACCGGATCGGACCGAGCCTGGCAGGTGTTTTCGGCCGTACGGCGGGTTCGGCCAAGAAATACAAATTCTCCAAGGCCATGGAGAAAGCCGGTGCCGGCGGACTGGTCTGGGACGAAAAAACAATGGCGGCATACCTGATGAAACCACGGAAATACATCAAAGGTACCAAGATGACCTTTGCCGGGCTCAAAAAACCGGTTCAGATCGAAAACCTGATGGCGTTCCTGAAAGAAGCAACCAAGTAGGCACTCAGTTCTTCGCTGCGAGAGCAGCCTGAATCGCGGCCATCTGGTCGTCTATTGATATATCGAGCGCCGCCGTGATCTCCAGTTCGCGATCTTCAAAGGCGTTCTGATCAGGCTTTGCACCCGCCCACTCCTTCACCCGCGCGTCGCGGGCGCGAATAAGCGCCACGGCTTGCGGGTGAAACAATTGGAGCATGGCTGAAATCCAACGATTAACCGGCCAGGATGGGCGCGCGTGATCAATATCGAACCGGTCGATGAGCGCACAGACATCATCCGCCCGGTACCATGTCTCGCCGGTCACCCAGCGATTGGTCGAAAACAGGCAGATCGGCAGACCCTGCGGGTCCATCGACACCGCAATCAGATGCGTCAGGTCTTCATTTTTCTCAGCCGGTTTTTCGTAATCCGGCAATGCGGCGGGCCGGATAGTGTCGGGGATTCCGTTTGCCCGCATGAACGTGTGAAAATGGCCATGCTCGCCACCGCGTAGCTCCTGCGGGTGGGCATGGTAATAGAACTGAGCGTGGGTCTCATGGTCATACACATCGCCGTCAGGGTAATGGTCCCACTCATAGAAGCCCTCTGCCCCACTCAGCAGTTCACCGACGATATTGTCGCCCATTTTTGCCAACACTCGGATACAGTCGATCGCCTCTAGCCCTGCCGCATGCATTGATTCAAGGCGCGATTTCGGGAGCTTGTCGAAATCGACTGCTATGTCCTGATAACTATGGGGGTCACGCGCCACTTTTCACTCCATCTTTCTGCACCCACCCAAGATAAGCCCTGAGAGGAGAAGTGCGACCCCGAACAGATAAATTCACCGTGAGGTGCCGGCGAGGCTATCGGTCACCAGCCGAAACCCAATCAGGATGTGCTTCAGCCCCTCCGGGCGGCTATGCCGCGCAGCAGCACGGCAGACGCCGCATCCCTTGTCATCCCAGGAGCCACCTTTGACAACGGCCTGCCCTCTGTTGCCGGCCAGGGTCTCTGTCCACTCGAAGACCTGGCCCGCCATGTCGAGCACGCCGAACGCGCTCGCACCGGCGGGATACCTGCCGACCGGCAGGGTGTCGAACGGGCCGCCATCATGGCTATTCAGAAGGCCCGGATCGAATTCATTCCCCCACGGGAACCGGTGCCCATCCGGTCCCCGAGCCGCCTTTTCCCATTGATCCTCTGTTGGCAGACGCCAGCGTCTGCCGGTCCGGCGCGACAGCCACCCCGCATAGGCCTGCGCATCTGCCCTGGACACCAGCACGACGGGGTGTTTCTGGCGTCCATCGGGAACGCTCCGGCCGGACCACGCATGTCGGCGTGTACGCGACCAGGGATAGATCAGGCCATAGGATTTCCAGGTCGCCTGGTCGACATCCGGCACCCGGTGGCCCGTCGCTGCAACGAATGCGCCATACTGCGCGTTCGTGATTGGTGTCACGGTGATACGATATCCAGGAAGATGGCGCTGCTCTCGCGGAAACTCTCCCGCATACCAACGCCCTTCGCGGGTGACGGAATGACCATAGGCCTGCTCGTCGAGCCTATATCCGTATTCGCGCCCGGCAGGAGTGGAACCGCGAATATAGGAGCCCGCCGGTATCATCTTCGTTGCAGGCTCAATGTCCGGCACTGCAATCGGAGCTTCAGCCGCGACCGACAGTCCTGCCGCGACCGGTATAAATGCCAGGACGGCCAAAGTGGATAAGCGACGTAAATTCATGCCCATAGCCTGACACAGGAGAGGCTCAACGGCAGATCATATTCCGGTGACCGGTTTCAGCGCACCACCAGCACGGATTTATTGGAATGGCGCACGACCCGCGCCGCGTTCGGGCCCAGCAGATAATCCTGTAGCTCGGGCCGGTGCGACCCCATAATGATCAGGTCAGCACCGATATCTTCGGCAGTGTCGATGATGGTTTTATAAATCGAGCCGTCGGCAATAATGTGCTGGACCTTGATCGTATCGGGCACCCGATCAGCGACGAACTTGTGCAATACCTCGTTGGCATTCGCCATCATCTGGTCTTCATGGCCGGACGGGAAAAACTGGGCCACCATGGGCGAGCCGAAATCCGGCATCACCGTCATCACATGAAGGGTCGCGCCGAACGCGCCGCAATACTCGATTGCCGTCGGCAACGCCTTTACCCAGGAACTTTCATTGCCCAGATCAACAGGAAGGAGAATGTGTTGGTACATGTCCGGTGCTCCTATACAGCAGCAGATTGAGTGTTTTTTGCCGGAACCCGGCGACGCTGAAGTCCCCAGACGACAATCAGAAAGAGCAGTGCCGGGATGTAGAAAAGCTGTTTCGGCATCCTTTCCTGCGGCACTTCAGCGGACAGGATCTCCATGTCGAACTCGAGCTTCGCGATAACCGCCGCCGTCGGCTTGCCCTTTGCATCAGCCTGAACGACATCGTCGATAATCGTCTTCCCATCCTTCTGAATGATCTTGATACCGGCGGCCTCCAGTCGCGCCGCTCCCGTTCCCTTTGGTCCGAGCGGCAGGACGACGGTCGTCTCGACATCGTCCCCGCCAGCGTTCTGGCCGCTGACAAAGATACGTATCTCGACATTGTCGGGCTGCACACCGGCAACCTGTTCCAGGTTTTTGGGATCGGCGGATGCAAACGGCGCCTGCACCTGATCAAGCCAGAATCCCGGACGGAACAGCGTAAACGCAATCAGGATCAGTGCGACGGATTCCCACATCTTGCTTCGGGCAATGAAGAAGCCCTGGGTCCCGGCCGCAAATATCAGCATGCCGATCGTCGCCACGATAAAGACGGCGATTCCATCCACCACGCCTACATTGATCAGCAACAGGTCCGTATTGAAGATAAACAGGAAGGGCAGCATCACGGTACGCAGCGAATAGAAAAACGCCGTAAAGCCGGTTTTTATAGGATCTCCGCCCGACACGGCCGCCGCCGCAAACGACGCTAGTCCCACCGGAGGTGTTACGTCCGCCATGATACCGAAATAGAACACGAACATGTGGACCGCGATCAGCGGCACGATCAATCCGTTTGCCGCACCAAGCTCGACAACGACACCGGCCATGAGCGACGACACGACGATATAGTTCGCCGTCGTCGGCAGACCCATCCCGAGGATGAGGCTGATAATGGCAACCAGGATCAGCATGATGATCAGATTTCCGCCGGACAGTATTTCGACGAATTCGGTCATGACCTGGCCGATGCCCGTGAGCGTCACCGTACCAACGATGATACCGGCGGCGGCGGTCGCGACACCGATACCGATCATATTGCGCGCGCCGGCAATCATCCCGTCGAGCATGTCGGCCCAGCCGAGCCTGAACGCCGCGGCGGCATCCCCGGTTTTACGGAACATCGCCTTGAGCGGACGCTGGGTGATCAGGATAATCAGCATCAGCGCGCTGGCCCAGAACGCGGACAGACCGGGCGATTTACGCTCGATCATCAGGAACCAGACAAGCACGACGATGGGAAGAATATAATGCAGGCCTGTCCGGAACGTCGGGCCGAATTCCGGCAACGACACCAGCTCGGCATTCGGGTCGTCCATTTCCAGGTCTTCAGACCTTGCGGCAAAAGCGATCAGCGCGATGTAGATGACAAAGACCACGAGCGCCAGAATCCAGCCGACAAAGTCACCGGTGACCATTTTGATCCCCTGAATGCCGTAATAGACCACGCCACACAGGATAAGGATGCTCAACATCGGTATCAGCGCGCCCGCGATGCGCGCCATTGCCGCTTTCTGAATACCCGGCTTGGGCAGGCCTTCCATCTCGTTTTTCAGCGCTTCAAGATGCACGATGTAGAGCAATGCGATATAGGAAATCACCGCCGGCAGAAATGCGTGTGTGATGACCTCGAGATACGAAATCCCCACATACTCAACCATCAGGAACGCGGCAGCACCCATCACCGGCGGCATAATCTGGCCGTTCACCGATGAAGCAACCTCGACCGACCCGGCCTGTTCCGGCGTGAAGCCGACGCGTTTCATCAGCGGAATCGTGAATGTCCCGGTCGTCACCACGTTGGCGATCGACGAGCCCGAAATCAGGCCGGTCATGGCAGAAGCAAGAACAGCCGCCTTCGCCGGGCCACCGCGCAGGTGACCGAGCAGCGAGAAGGCCACCTTGATAAAGTAATTGCCGGCGCCGGCTTTATCGAGCAGAGAGCCGAACAGGACAAACAGGAATACGAAGCTGGTCGAAACGCCAAGCGCGATACCGTAAACGCCCTCGGTCGTCAGCCATTGATGCCCCATCGCCTTCGCAAAGGAGGCGCCCTTCCAGCGGATCGCGTCGGGAATAACCGTACTGTCACCGAAGAACACATAGCCGAGGAACACCAGCGCCACGATCATCAGTGGCGGGCCGAGGGCCCGGCGCGTCGCTTCAAGGAGAGCGACCATGCCGATACCGGCGATCCACAAATCCATCTCGATCGGGGCGCCCGGCCGGTCAGAAAGCTCCCCATAGAACAGGAACAGATATCCGGCGGCATAGGCACCGACTATGGCGAACACCCAGTCCTGCAGCGGCACACGGTCTCGTGGGGAACGCTTGAGGGCAGGATACGCCATGAAGGCGAGGAAGATCGCAAAAGCGAGATGGATCGACCGGGTCTCGGTATTGTTCAGTACCGGGATGATATCGGTGACCATGAATGGCAGGGGTGACGCTATCCAAAGCTGAAACACTGACCAGGCCAGCGCGATACCGGCCAGCAGCTTGGCAACACCACCGCCCGGATTACGCGCGCCAGTGTCACTGGATGCAACGAGATCCTGAAGTTCGTCGTCGCTTAGTGGCGCGCCGGAAGTTTGTTGATCAGCCATGATTCACCCCCGTGAATATTATTGTTTGCTTGTTTCCACGAGCGGTCTTCGCCGCCTTCGGAAAAAAGGGGAGGCCATTCGGCCTCCCCTGTCTTAACGGATGGACTTACATCCAGCCTTTTTCTTTGTAGTACTTCGCAGCACCTGCATGTAGCGGCGCTGAAAGACCGTCTTTGATCATCTCCGCTTCCTTCAGGTTGCGGAACGCAGGATGCAGTTTTTTGAACCGGTCAAAGTTCTCGAACACAGCCTTGACGACTTCGTAGACAACGCGCTCCGGCACCTTGGTCGAGCTGACAAAGGTTGCACCGACACCGAATGTCTTGGTGTCATTCGGTGTGCCGTTATACATACCGCCCGGAATGGTCGCCGTGCGGTAGAACGAGTTCTTCTTCACAAGGCTGTCCACGGCAGGACCGGTCACGTTGACCAGGACTGACTCACACGACGTGGTTGCTTCCTTGATCGAGCCTGACGGATGGCCGACAGTAAAGATCATCGCGTCGATCTTGTTATCGCACAGCGCCTGGCTCTGCTCGGCGGATTTCAGCTCGGAGGCGAGCTTGAACGCGCTCTTGTTCCAGCCCATTTCGCCCATAAGAACTTCCATCGTGCCGCGCTGACCGGAACCGGGGTTACCGATATTGACGCGTTTGCCCTTCAGGTCACTGAAGCTTTTGATGCCGGCATCCGCGCGCGCGACGACGGTGAACGGCTCCGGATGAACCGAGAACACGGCGCGCAGGTCTTTGTATGCGCCGGCATCCTTGAACTTCGATGTACCGTTATAGGCATGGTATTGCCAGTCCGACTGAGCGACGCCGAAATCGAGTTCGCCCGCCTTGATCGTATTGATGTTGTAGACCGAACCACCCGTCGATTCGACCGAGCAACGGATCTTGTGCTCTTTACGGTTACGGTTCACCAGGCGGCAGATCGCGCCGCCGGTCGGATAATAAACGCCGGTGACGCCACCGGTGCCGATCGAAATGAAGGATTGCTGCGCGACGGCTGTGCCGCTGGTCGCAACCCCGAATGCGCCTGCGGCGAGCATCGCCGCGGACAGACTGAGAACGATTTTTTTCATGATAAAGAAGTCTCCCTTTTCGTGTTCCGGTTTCCCGGTCGGACAGCGACAGCATCCGTTCATCGAATACTGTCCGAATGCTGAGAAAAGCGTAATCGCGTAAAATATAGTCCGCGATCACGATCGCTATTACAAACAATGCATGTCGCAACCGCCGGCGTCAACGACTCCGGAACGCCCCGAAACAGACTGAAACACATGAAATCAAAAGGCGCAGAAGGCGTTCGCGGAGCGCCGTTTCTATGTCAGTCCGCAGTCGCGGCATCGATTGCACCAGCCAGGCGATCAACGATCACCGGTATATGGCCGCTATCGATAATATAGGGAGGTGCCAGAAGAACATGTGCGCCGCGGCTGCCATCAATCGTGCCGCCCATTGGATAGACCATCAATCCACGGGACATAGCATCCGTCTTGATCCTGGCAGGAACACCCTTTACGGCCTCGAAAGGTGTCTTGGTTTCCCGGTCGGCGACAATCTCCAGCCCGACAAAAAGCCCCCGCCCGCGGACATCGCCCACATACGGGTGCTGACCCAGGCGGTCATTAAGTGCCTCGCGCAACTCATTGCCGCGCTCAACAACATTCGCCAGAAGGCCGCGTTCCTCGATCACGTCGAGCACCGCCAGGGACGCGGCACATGCCGCCGGATGCGCCATATAAGTGTGCCCGTGTTGAAAAAACCCACTACCGCTGCGGATCGCATCATATATATGCGCCCCCACCAGTACCGCGCCGATCGGCTGATAGCCTGCCCCCAGCCCTTTCGCCATTGTCAGAATATCAGGAACGATGTCGTCCTGTTCGCAGGCAAATAACGTGCCCGTCCGCCCTGATCCGCACATAACCTCGTCCAGCACAAGCAGTATGCCGTGGCGATCGCAGATTTCGCGGACACGTTTGAAATAGCCGTCCGTCGGCGGCACCGCGCCCGCCGTCGCACCCACCACAGGCTCGGCAATAAACGCCATGACAGTTTCGGCACCCAGTTCCTGTATTTTCGTCTCCAACTCGTCCGCAACCCGAAACCCGTATTCCACTGACGTCTCGTCATCGCCTCGGTCTCGATACTCGTAACAGGGCGCAATATGATGGGTTTCGAACAATAATGGCTCGAACTGCGCGCGGCGCCACTGGTTGCCACCTGCAGCGAGCGCGCCGAGTGTGTTCCCATGATAGCTCTGGCGGCGTGTAATCACATTCCGCCGGCCGGGCTCGCCTTTCTCTACGAAATACTGGCGCGCAAGTTTCAGCGCCGCCTCGGTTGCTTCCGATCCACCGGAGACAAAATAGACACGATCGAGGTTGCCCGGCGCAGCTGCCGTCAGCCGATCCGCGAGATCTTCTGCCGCCTCGGAGGTATAGAAAGCCGTATGCGCAAAAGGGATCCGGTCAAGCTGGTCGACAATGGCCTGTTTAACGCGCGCATCCGAATGACCCAGGCAGGAGACCGCCGCACCACCGCAGGCATCGAGATATTTTTTGCCATCGGTATCGAAGACAAACACCCCCTCGCCCCGGTCGATAACGGGCAGGGTCGCCGAGGGGTACCGATGAAATACATGATCCATGGAACATGTCCTTTGCCACCTGAGGGGTCATCTGAGCCAGGCGATTGAGTATGGCCGCTAAATGAGTAATATGCGCCGCCGCGTTCGCGGGACTGGAATTCAATCAGGATACGTCATGAATCTTAAAGACCATATACGGTCGGTACCGGATTTTCCCAAGCCGGGAATCCTTTTTTACGACATCTCGACATTGCTGCAGCATGCGGAAGCCTGGTCGGCCACGGTCGACATGCTGGCCGACCTGATCACGCCCTATAAACCGGAACTGCTGATCGGAATCGAATCCCGCGGCTTCCTGGTTGCCGCACCGCTCGCACTGCGCCTGGGAATCGGCTTCACGATGCTCCGCAAGAAAGACAAACTGCCGGGCGAGACGATCTCCCATACCTATGATCTCGAATACGGCTCCGACACAATCGAGATTCAGTCAGATGCGCTGCACAAGGGCCAGAAGGTTGTCCTGCTCGACGACCTGCTGGCAACCGGCGGCACCGCCGCGGCAGCGGTTGAACTGCTGCGCGCGGTCGGCGCCGATGTGGTCGCATCGGCCTATATCATCGAGCTGAATTTCCTGAACGGTCGCGACCGGCTGGACGTGCCTGCGCATTCGCTCATCGGTTACGACGACTAAGCGGGCGACGAACCAGCCGGCAACGGTTTACCGCTTCGGCGGAATCGCCGCGAACTTCGAGCCTTTCAGGCAATGGCGCCCTTCGGGATCCTGCCAGAGCACGCCGTCCTCATGCAGCTTGCCGAGGGCGCGTGTGACCGCCTGGAAACCATAGGCGACAAATTTCTCGCACAGCTCCGCGAAATACAGCGGCGTCTCGGTAACGATGGCCTGAATTTCCGCGGCCAGCGCATCAATGGCGATTTCCTGGGACGGCTTCGCCTTGCCGTTCACCGGTCCCACGAAATCTTCCAGCTTCACCTCGTCAGCATACGCATAGCTGATTCGGTGGAAGCGTTCACGCGGCACATTATCCGGGATGGTCGCATCGATACCCATCTTGGCCGTCGTCGGCACCCGTGAATAAGGACCAGGCGGCGGCAGGCTGGGATCGAGTGGTTTGGAGCGCGCACCGGAGATGATCATCACGTCGCGATCGGCCTGGACACGGGTGGCGACCGCCCATTCGACATCAACCGCATCGAACACATCGATATCGTGATCGACGACGGTGACATGTTTCATGTCGGCAACCGACAGTGCGGCAGCAATGGCGTTCTTTCCGTCGCCGGGCAGCGGTTTGATCGCAATGATCGCGTGCCAATGGCAGCAACCGCCAGGAGTGATGTTCACAGCGGTGACGTTCACACCCGCTTCATCCAGCACGCGGCGGACATTGGCTTCGTAGATCGGTCCTGACGGCCAGATGTTTTCCCACGGCATATGCAGCGCGTAGTAAAGCGGGTTTTTGCGCATCGAAATCGCCTTGATGCGCACATGGGGGTTCCAGTGGAGCCCGCCCATGAGGCGGGTAAACTCGCCGAAACGGCCTTCGGGCTGGGTCCAGCCGGTCGGCAGAATTTCGGCTTCAAGCACGATTTCCGCGTCGGCGATGCAGGGCATGTTAATTGTCTGACACTGGGTCAGCGGCACGCCATGGCCGCGCATGCCACCGGCAATGCCGAGCTCGCTGACACCGGCGCGGGCCTTGTAAGTAGAACAGATCAGCTCGAACGGGTGCGTACCGATATTGATCGAAATGGGCAGCGGCTCTCCCTTCTCATACGCCTTGGCTGCATAGCGATGCAGGTTATTCGGCGTGACGATGTCGATACCGGTCAGATTTTTTTCTTTCACTAAAAAACGATAGACACCCGCATTTATCGGCGAGTCCTCGTCTTCGTCCGGGTCACGCGACAGTGTGACGCCGGCAGTGATCATCGGCCCGCCATCCAGCACCGAAAACAGCGGAACCGGCAGCGAATACAGGTCAACATCATCGCCTTCGAGATAGATTTCACGTACCGGTCCGGTATTGACGAAATCGGGTTCAATGGGCCGGTCGAGCCCCTCGCGGAGGCGGCCCTCGATATCCGAGAAATCGCATCCGGCGGCGATAGCCAGGCGTTCGCGGCTGTTGGTCACGCCGGAAACAACCGGCATGTCATAGCCGTTCACATTCGTGAACATCAGCGCCTTGTCCGACTGATCGACCAGTGTGGCGATATGTCGAATATCGACCGGCTTCTCGATTTCGATCAGTTCATCCGCCGCCCGCAATTCGTCAATCAGTTCGCGAAAATCTTCGGCCATCGTCATACTTTCCGTTTGGTTTGTCCCATTGCAGGAGAACATACAGGAATTGTTCCACCTCTGAAATATCTCCCCGGCAAGTAGCTTGACCCGGTTGCGGTTTGGGTCTCTAAGACCCCTGTTACGGATCGCCCGCCGGTCCTGGGTTTTCGGAGCCACCATGACAGTTCAAAATGACGGAATACGCGCCGGAACAGCCGACAAATCGCTGAATTCCGAAGGGGAATCGGCGGTTTCCGTCTCAAAGCTGTCCAAAGTTTACGCGGGCGGACATGCGGCACTGACCGATATCGATCTCGACATCCGGAAGGGTGAGATATTCGCGCTGCTCGGCCCCAATGGTGCCGGCAAAACAACCCTGATCAGTATTATCTGCGGCATCGTCAATCCGACATCCGGGCGGATCACCGCCTGCGGCGACGATGTCGTCCGCGACTACAGAAAAACCCGCGCCCGGATAGGCCTGGTTCCACAGGAACTGACAACCGATGCGTTCGAAACCGTCTGGAACACGGTCTCATTCAGCCGCGGACTTTTCGGCAAAAAACCAAGCCCTGCGATCATCGAACGCATCCTGCGCGACCTGTCGCTGTGGGACCGCAAGGATTCGAAAATCATCACCCTGTCGGGCGGCATGAAACGTCGTGTCCTGATCGCCAAGGCATTGTCGCACGAACCCGAAATCCTGTTTCTTGACGAGCCGACCGCAGGTGTCGACGTCGAACTGCGCCGCGGCATGTGGGACATGGTGCGCAAGCTTCAAAAAACCGGCGTCACGATCATCCTGACGACCCATTACATCGAGGAGGCCGAAGAAATGGCCGACCGGATCGGGGTCATCAACGGCGGGCGGATCGTGCTGGTCGAAGACAAGACCGCCCTGATGAAAAAGCTTGGCAAAAAAGAGCTCCGGCTCAACCTGCACACCACCATGCCCGCCATCCCGGCGGAGTTGTCTGGCCATGCGCTGGCGCTGGAGGATGACGGAAACACTCTTGTCTTCACGTTCGACACAACGGCTGAACGCACGGGTACGACGCGGCTGCTGGCCGATCTCGACCGACTGGAGATCCGGTTCTCGGATCTCGACACACGGCAGAGTTCACTGGAAGATATTTTCGTCAGCGTCGTGGGGCAATCATCATGAATTTCCGCATGAATATGCACGGCCTGCGGGCGATCTACCTGTTCGAAATGGCCCGCACCTGGCGCACACTCTTCCAGAGCGTGGTGTCGCCCGTGGTGACCACGACCCTCTATTTCATCGTCTTCGGTGCGGCCATCGGCTCGCGCATTACCGAAATCAACGGCGTCACATTTGCCGCGTTCATCATACCCGGCCTGATCATGCTATCGGTGTTGACCGAAAGCGTCTCCAATGCCTCGTTCGGCATCCACCTGCCCCGGTTCACCGGCACGATATACGAACTTTTATCGGCGCCGGTCTCATCGTTTGAGGTGGTGCTTGGCTATGTCGGCGCGGCGGCGACCAAGTCGATCGTCCTGGGCTTCATTATCCTGGCGACCGCGCGAATTTTCGTCGATTACAATATCGCCCATCCCATGGCGATGGTGTGCATCCTTGTCGTGACCGCAGTGACATTCAGCCTGTTCGGCTTCATCATCGGCATCTGGGCGGACAACTTCGAGAAGCTGCAATTCGTGCCGATGCTGGTTATCACACCACTGACATTCCTCGGCGGCAGTTTCTACTCGATCGACATGTTGCCGACGTTCTGGCGCACGCTGACACTGTTCAACCCGGTCGTGTACCTGATCAGCGCCTTCCGCTGGAGCTTCTATGGCACCGCGGATGTGCCGGTGGGTATCAGCATCGCCATGATCGTACTTTTCCTGGCGATATGCATCGGAATCGTCTGGTGGATTTTCCGCACCGGATACCGGCTTAAAAACTGATCGGACGACCGCTATAGTAGCCCAATCACACCGGCAGGTTTGCGGTCGGGCACGCAGAAATTGACAGGGGAGATGACCAATGCTGCCGGAAACCCGCGTCTGGACCCGCGATGAGATGATGCAACGGGTCGCACTGTTCAAAAACCTGATCGGCAATACAGGCGGTCTGCCCGACAGCCACCTGCCTGAAGCCGAAAAAGAAATATTCAACGTCATCGGTTTCCAGCCGCCGCCGGGCGAAGGCGAAGGCGGCGGCATGGTGAACTCTCCGGTCGGTGCAGATGCCGCGCGCAATTCGGCGATCCGGATTTCAGAAGGCTTCAACATGGGTTTTGCCCGCTGCAAGCCCGGCTGCGGTCCGCTGATGCATAACCACGACACCAACGAGACATTCATGCCGGTAAGCGGCAAATGGCGCTGCGCCTGGAATGAGGGCGATGATTACGAATATATCGATGCCGGACCCTGCGACGTGATCTCGTTCCCCGCCGGGGTCATGCGCCGGTTCGAATGCATAGAGGCGGCTGACGGAGAAGAAACCGCCCTGATTATGTTCGTGGTGGCCGGAGATGCGCCTGCCAACGAATTTAGTGACACTGCCCGGAAACGCATGGCCGAAGTGCCCGTTCCGGACTGACCAAAAACTTTAGCAAAGGAGGAAACACCATGTTACCCGAAACACGTGTCTGGACCCGAGACGAAATGATGAAACGTGTTGCACTCTTCAGCACATTGAAGGGCGCGCGCACCGGCCTGCCGGACAGCCACCTGCCGGAATGCGACCGCGAACTGATCAATGTCATCGGCTTTCAGCCACCGGAAGACCAGAGCGAAGCCGAAGTCGTCTCCCCTGTCGGCGAAGACGTATCGCTACAGGCTGCGATTGCGATTTCCGAAGGCTTCAACATGGGCTTCGTTAAGGCGGAGGCAGGCAAAGGCCCGCTGATGCATAATCACGATACCAACGAGACTTTCATGCCGGTGAAAGGCAAATGGAAATGCGCGTGGAACGAAGGCGACGATTATGAGGAAATCATTGTCGGCCCCTGTGATGTGGTGTCGTTTCCGCCCGGCGCGATGCGCCGTTTCGAATGCGTCGAAGCACCTGAGGGGGAAAAGGAGGGCCTGATGCTGTTCGTCATTGGCGGCGATGCCCCCGGCGCCGAGTTCAGCGAATTGGCCTATGAGCGCATCGCCGAGGTGCCCGCCCCCGAGTAAACCGCGTTATTGGTCAGGCGGTCTCGGTATCTCAGGCGGTGGGTCGCGTCACGAGGTAAACCGCGACTGCCGCCATGACGCCGCCGACAATGGCCGGCAACACCCAGCCGCCCCCGCCATAAACGATAATCACCGTGAGGCTCACGGCCATCATCACGATGGCCAGCACCTTCGCCTTCAGGGGAACCGCCCCGTGATCGCGCCAGGCGATAACGGGTGGCCCGAAGACCGGGTGTTCGTACAGCCATCTCTGAAAACGCTCCGACGACCGGGAAAAAGCCCAGGCTGCTATCAGCAGGAATACCGTCGTCGGCAGGACCGGGACAACGATCCCGACCAGACCGATTGCAACACATAGAAAACCCAGCGCCATAAGCGCAACCCGACCGGGCCGCGAATTCAACGGCCTGGCAGACGGCTCCGCAGTGGCGGTAATTCTCATACGCCTATTGAAGCGCAGATTAGTGAACCCTTTTTTAAGACCGGTCACGCGGCGCCAAAGCATGTTCTTCATCTATTCCAGGATGTGCTAGTCTTTTTACTGTCAAAAGGGGAAGGATCACACGAATGTTTCGGACCGCGAGGGAAACGCTTCGCATAAGTCTGTCGCGCATCCGCAATCGCCAGTTCCTGGATGCGACGATGGCGGCGACGGCGCTTGTCGCGACCGCAGATGGTGAAGTGACCTTCTCGGAGCTGAGCGCACTCGATACCGTGTTGGAAACCGTGCAGGACCTGCAGATTTACGACCCCCATATCGCCGTCGATATCTATCGGGATTTTGCCGACGCGATCGTTGAGAACGCCGAAGCGGGGCGACGCACCGCGATGGCAGCCGTCGGCAAGATTGACCGCAACCATGAAGCAGCCGAACTCGTTATCCGGGTGGCCGTCGCGATCTCCAAGGCCGATGGCGAATTAAGCCCGCTGGAAGCGCGGGCAATCAGCGATATCTGCGGCACATTAGGTGTGCCGCTGCCGTCGGAAACGTAAACGCTCGCGCGGTTTCAGGTGTTGACGCCTAAAATTTTCAGGCGCTGAGCGCGGCCATCATCATAAGCAACAGCGACGTCGCAAATAGCACACCGATGCGAAAGTACAAGCTGGTCTGGAACCGGGCTGTTATTGCAGACATATGATGGCACTCCGTCTTGATCCGTGTCGATTTGACTATTATCAGGGTATACGCTTGCTGCCGGATTAAGGATTTCGGTTAACGCAATCAGAAACCTGAAAAATCCCTCTCGTCGGCCGGTGCAGGCGAGATACACCCCTTCGACGAGGCAACACCGCAATATGGCAACTGCTGCCACCGCCCCCATCGGACGCGAAATCCGCGCCATTGGCCTGATCGGCTTCGGCCATTTCCTGAGCCATTTCTATTTTTTCGGCATGGTACCGCTCTTTGTGAGTATCCGGGCCGAGTTCGGTATCTCATTGCTGGAAATCGGTGGCATCCTGACGGCGTGGAATATCGCGTCGGGCGTCCTGCAGACCCCTATGGGAGTGCTGGTTGATCGTTTCGGGGCACGGCGTGTGCTAATCGGCGGGCTGTTCATTACCGCGGCCGGGTTCGGTCTTTCCGGGCTGACATCATCCTACTGGGAACTCCTGATCCTGTTTTTCATCGCAGGCGCCGGTAACAGCGTCTTCCATCCCGCCGATTACGTCATCCTGACCGCGTCGGTGGATAAATCGCGCCAGGGACGGGCCTATTCAATGCATTCCTTCGGCGGCTCAATGGGAACGGCAGCCGGTCCGGCAGTGATGGCACTGCTGCTGATCGTGACCGACTGGCGGACCGCGCTGATGATCGGCGGCGCGGTTGGCATTGTACTCAGCTTCATCTTCGTATTTTCGGGCGACACCCTCCGCGAGGATGCGTCGCGCAAACAGAAAACCAAATCCGATGCTCCACTGCGCAGCATGCTCAACCGCGGCGTCATCCTGCTGTTCATGTTCTACGTGCTGACCTCATCGGCCAATATAGGCCTGACGGCCTTTGCCCCGATATACCTGCCGACGCTGTACGGACTGTCGGTGGAAACGGCGAGCTTTATCCTGTCGGTGCTGTTGTTCAGTAATGCAATCGGTACATTGTTTGGTGGCTGGCTGGCGGATCAGACCAGACGCCACGACATGGTGCTGATCGTCGCTTTCTCTATTTATGCTGCGATTCTTATACTTGTAGGAACCGCGTCGATTTCACTGTCAGTGCTTATTGCCTGCTTCACCGTGGGCGGGTTTGCCCGGGGCATCGTCAACCCGTCGCGCGACATGATGGTGCGGGAAATAGCTCCTGCCGGCGCCCTGGGAACGGTCTTCGCGTTTGTCAGTACAGGGTTCAACGTCGGCCAGGGCCTTGCACCGCTGGCCTATGGCGCTCTGCTTGACCGGGGACTGGACAACGAGCTTCTCTATCTCTCCGCAGGCTTCATGATCATGTCGATCCTGTTGCTGGTGTTCTCCCGGGACCGGCGCCTGTAAGCAGCCCGCCCATGGCAGCGTAGGGCGCTTGCATGCCGGCAACGGTTCCGGTGTGATGCACCTGATGTTTCACCTGTCAGATATCAGTAAATCATATGGACCGCTTTTTGCGGTCGCACACACGACTCTCGACATCCCGGCGGGTCGGACCACCGCCCTGATCGGCCCCAGCGGGTGCGGAAAGTCAACGTTGCTGCGGCTGATGAATGGCCTCATTGCGCCGGATACGGGCAGCGTCACCTTCGACGGCGAAGCCGTCACCGCCGCCAACGCATCCTCCCTCAGGCGCCGCATGGGCTACGTCATCCAGCAGGGCGGGCTGTTCCCGCATATGACGGCACGGCAGAATATCTCGGTTATGGCGCGCCATACCGGCTGGACGGCGGCGGATACCGAATCCCGGCTGCAGGTGCTTGCCGATCTCACCCGTTTTCCGCTCGACGCATTGGCGCGTTACCCGGCTGAACTTTCGGGCGGACAGCGTCAGCGGGTCAGCCTGATGCGCGCATTGATGCTGGACCCCGATGCGCTATTGCTGGACGAGCCGCTCGGCGCGCTCGACCCGATGGTCCGCTTCGACCTGCAGACCGAGCTTGCCGATATATTCAAAACACTCGGCAAAACTGTCGTGCTGGTTACCCACGACCTGTTCGAGGCCGCTCACTTTGCCAGCGATATCGTGCTGCTGCGCGACGGCGCTGTCGAGCAGCGGGCCTCAATGGATGTTCTGTTATCGGCACCGGCCAGCACCTTCGTCAAAAAATTCGTCGGTGCCCAGCGCGGCCTCAATGGAGCGCGTGGCCTCAATGGAGAGCCTGGGCTGTGAAATATTTGTCCCGACTGCCCGCCCTCCTCCTCACCGTCCTGCTTGCCGTCCCGTTCACAGCAATGCATACCCTGCCCGCAGCGGCACAGGACATCACCGTCGGGTCAAAGAAATTCACCGAATCCGTCATCCTGGGCGAAATCATCAAATTCACCATGACCGGCAACGACATAGAGACCGCTCACCGGCGTGACCTCGGCGGTACCCGCATACTCTGGTCGGCACTGCTCAAGGGCGATATCGACATATACCCGGAATATACCGGCACCCTCCGCCAGGAACTGCTCAAAGGAACGGACACCCATACTCTGCCCCTGCTGCGCGCTGCACTGGCAAAACAGGGCATCCGCATGTCCGCGCCGCTCGGGTTCAACAACACCTATGCAATCGGCGTAACGAAAGAGACGGCCGCCCGCTATGGCCTCGCGACGATCTCCGACCTGCGTCGACATGCCGATTTTTCGCTCGGGTTTTCCAACGAGTTTCTTGACCGGGGCGACGGCTGGCCGGCTCTGCGGACGACGTATCGCCTGCCGCAGCAGAACGTGCGTGGACTTGACCACGACCTCGCCTATCGCGGGCTGGAATCTGGGGCGATTGACGGGATCGACGTCTACACGACAGATGCGGAAATCGCTTATTACGACCTGTTTCTGCTGCAAGACGACCGGAACCATTTTCCGGTCTATGATGCCGTTATCCTCTACCGTGCAGACCTTGCCGAGCGCGTACCCGGTGCCGCGGCCACTCTGACGCGGCTCGAAGGCACCATCGACGCGGCACGGATGTCGGCGATGAACGGCGCGGTCAAGCTCGACAAGAAATCTGAATCCACTGTCGCCGCCGCGTTCGTCACGGATCGCCTGAAGATTGCGGCCACACCTTCCGATTCTGGGTTTGTTGCCCGGCTCTGGAAGTCGACGCGCGACCACCTGGTCCTCGTCATCATTTCGCTCGGTGCCGCGATCCTGTTCGCGGTGCCGCTCGGCATCCTGGCGGCGCGTCATGACCGGGTCGGTCAGTGTATCCTCGCCGTCGTTGGTATCATCCAGACGATTCCGTCGCTCGCGCTGTTCGTCTTCATGATTCCTTTGCTGGGGATTGGCGGCCCTCCCGCCATCGTCGCACTGTTCCTGTACAGCCTGCTGCCGATCGTCCGGAACACCCATGCCGGGCTGCGCGGAATCGATTCCGGCATTGTGGAATCGGCAGCGGCTATCGGGCTGGAGCCCGGCGCCTCGCTGAGAATTGTGGAGCTGCCGCTCGCCATGCGCTCGATCATGGCCGGCATCAAGACCTCGGCGGTGATCAATGTCGGCACCGCGACACTCGGTGCGCTGATAGGTGCGGGTGGTTATGGTCAGCCGATACTGACGGGCATCCGGCTCGACGACACCGCCCTGATACTCGAAGGCGCGATCCCCGCAGCGGTCCTGGCACTCGCAGTACAGGGCGTATTCGAACTTGCCGAACGCGCCGTTGTGCCGCGCGGATTACGACTTAAATCAAACGGCTGAATTTCCGCCACGCATTTTCTTGCGCAGCCGGATCACAAACACATCACCGTCCTGTTCGATATTGATCAGCGTGTGGCCGGTCTCCCGGCAGAACGCTTCAAAGTCCTTCGGTGCTGCGGTGTCGGTGGCGCGGACATCCAGCAGTGCACCATCAGCCACGGACCTGAGCGTCTTGCGCGCGCGCAGCACGGGCAGCGGGCACCGGAGATCCGTCGCATCAAGGGTGGTGACTTCGTCGGTCATACGTTTCCAGGGAGAGCATCGGACATGCTGGAGAACCTCGGACGAAAAAGCGTTGGCTGGGGCGGCAGGGATCGAACCTGCGCATGACGGGATCAAAACCCGTTGCCTTACCACTTGGCTACGCCCCAACATAACGCGCCGCGAACATATCGGAACATTCGGTATCGATGCAACGGCGGAACGTGACCTGCGATCCATTTCTTGTTTATAATCCCCGCATGGTCGATCAAAACATGCCCTGGAGCCTGAAAGGCATTTCCGACGAAGCCCGTGAATTCGCAAAGATGTCCGCGGATCAATCGGACGTTCCGGTAGGCGCTTGGCTGTCACAGGTAATCCGCACCGCCGCCGGTACTGCCGGTAACGCGCCTGATCCCGCAGCTGATCCGGTCCCGGCACCGCCACTGCAACAAGCCGCCCCCCCAAGTGCAGCTACAGGCGGGTCTACGATTGAGCGCGCGGCCCAGATCGTGGACGATTTCGGTTTCGAGCCGGAAGGCCCGGCGCGGGACGCAGACCTGATCGAAGATCCGGCAATGCTGCATGCGGAGCTTCTGTCACTCGAACGGCGGCTTGAAAACGCAGAAACGAATACCCAGGACAATCTCGCGCCCCTGTTGGAGGAAATCGAACGCATTCGATCGCGCCTCGCCGGTTCGGGAAACGCCTGAAAGATATCCGAAACGTCCAGCCCCGTCTGGAATCCTCAGTCAGACAAACCTTGCCTTCAAATCAAGGCGCTACGGCGTATGGCCAACAAGCCGTACCGCCGGACTGATCCCGTGCAAACCCTAGACCGTTGAAAACAGTTGATATCTTGGGTAATCTGTGGCAAATGGTTCGGATACGGTGGGATTGTACGGGTAAGTAGCCCAAGGTATAACCTGA
>CAJQLI010000432.1 GCA_905479125.1 uncultured Alphaproteobacteria bacterium
CGGCTGCCGCGTCAGGGATTGCGCTTTCGCTCGGCATGGCCCCGGCCCGCGCCGGCAAACATCCCGGCGTGGAACCACCTATTCTGCGCTTCATTCCCGGAACGGCGGAGCGTATCCCGGCCATCGGAATGGGCACCTGGATTACGTTCAACGTCGGCAACAGCCGGCGCCTGAGAGACGCCCGGGCAGAAGTGCTGAGGACATTTTTCGACCGCGGCGGGACGGTTGTCGATTCATCTCCAATGTACGGATCGTCCGAAGATGTCGTCGGATACTGCCTCGACAGGATCGGCAGGCGGCAGTCTCTTTTCAGCGCCACCAAGGTCTGGACACCGCTGATCGGCGACGGGGAAGAGCAGATGAGTGCGTCCCGGCAACTCTGGGGTATCGAAAAATTCGACCTGATGCAGGTCCACAACCTGGTCAACTGGGAAGGTCACCTGGAAACACTCGACGAAGACAAAAGGGCCGGCCGCATACGTCATATCGGCATCACGACGTCACATGGCAGCAGGCACAGCCAGATGGCCCGCGTTATGACCGACCCTCGCGTAGATGCCGTCCAGTTCACCTATAACGTCGTTGACCGGGCAGCCGAACAGCGTCTGCTGCCGCAGGCCGCTGAGAGAGGCCTTGCGGTCGTGATCAACCGGCCATTCCAGCGTGGCGCCCTTTTTCGCCGTTTTGGCAGACACCCGCTGCCCGAATGGGCCGATCAGATCGGGTGCACGAACTGGGCGCAGTTCTTCCTGAAATTCGTCATCTCTCACCCGGCAGTTACCTGTGCTATCCCGGCGACATCCAGCATCGCTCATATGAACGAGAACATGGGCGCGCTATACGGAGCGCTGCCGGATACCGCCATGCGGGATCGCATGATCCGCTATATCGAGAGTATCTGAGCAGATGCTCCCCTATACAGCCGAGGTCCTGTTCGCGTTATTCGACGAATACAATCAGGCAATCAGGCCGCTGCAGGGTGTTGCGCTGTTCCTCACAGCCGGCGTTCTCATGCTGGCACTGCGATCACGTGAAAACAGAAGCCGCATCATCGTCGCCATCCTCGCCGCCGGATGGTTCTGGACCGGCGTGGTATTCCATCTGGTCTATTTCACCGAACTCAACTTTGCCGCACCGGCCTATGGGATTGTTTTTATCCTGCAGGGATTCCTGCTTTTCTGGACCGGCGTATACCGGAACCGGATTTCCATCCGTTTCCAGCGCAAACCTGCAAGTTACGCAGGTGCTGCCATTTTCATCCTGTCGGCGCTCATTCTGCCGGTGATCGACTGGCATCACGGTCTGTCATGGACGGAAGCACGCTTTGCACTTCTCGCACCGGGCGCAACCGCGGGACTGACGCTCGGCCTCCTGATGATGGTCGACCGCCGCCCTCCCCTCTGGGTGGGGGCAATACCGGTGCTCTGGACGACTGTTGCAGGCGCTCATGCGGCGGTCCTCGGTGTCTATCAGGACATCGCATTGACCGCCGCCGGGCTTGTGGCGCTATGCTGGCTCGTCGCCCGTGCACGCGTTTTGCTGGAGCGAGGCGACGATATCAATCAGTTGTAGCGTTCTTCGAACTCTGTGATTTCGTTGAAGCCCATTAGGTCGTTGAACTCGTCAAACGAGAACAGGTCCACACCGCCCTTTTCCGCGTCACCCTGCTCCCTGAGCGCGCCGTAGACAGAATTCAGCGCGTTGCATGTCGCGAGGAAGCCCGAGGACGGGAAGATCGCAATTCGGTACCCGAGTGCCTTCAGTTCTTCCGGTTTCATCACCGGCGTCACGCCGCCATTGACCATGTTTGACAGCAGCGGCACGTCGCCTCCGAAGTGCTTCCCGATTTCGCGCATTTCCTCGACATCGGCAGGTGCTTCATAAAACAGGATATCCGCGCCCGCTTCGATATACATCTCGGAACGCATCATCGCCTCGTCGCGACCGATGGCCTTGCGTGCATCGGTCCGGGCAATGATCAGCGTATCATCGGAAAGCCGGCTATCGAGCGCGACCTTGATCTTGGCGACCATTTCTTCTGCCGGGACCAGCTTATGCCCGCTCAGATGACCGCATTTCTTGGGAACATCCTGATCTTCGATCTGGATCGCCGATACGCCCGCCATCTCGTAACCGCGCACGGTTTCGCGCACATTGACCAGACCGCCATAGCCCGTATCCGCATCGGCAATCAAAGGCGTCTGTGTGCCGCCGGCAACCCGGCCCGCGCGAGAGACCATATCGGTATAAGTGGCGATCCCCGCGTCAGGCAGCCCCAGGTGGGATGCGACGGTGCCCGACCCCGTCATGTACAAAGCATGAAAGCCCATCCTGTCCGCCATTTTGGCAGAGATCATGTCGTAAACGCCGGGGGCGACAATAAATTCGTCACCGTCACGGAGTTTCGCGGCGAGGGTGGCTGATTTCGATTGCATTGATGGAGCTCCTGTTTGCTGCGCGGAATATAGTGCGCTGCGGCAAACAGGCAAGGCTGCTGTCGGGTCTTCAGCGCGCCCGGTAGGGCGGTATCCCCTGGTCGGGTAACCATATATCGTCCGGCGGTGCGCCGGATTGCCAGAACACATCGATGGGGATACCGCCACGCGGAAACCAGTATCCGCCGATGCGTATCCAGCGCGGCTCGACGAGGTCTGCGATACGCCGCGCAATCTTCACCGTGCAATCCTCATGGAAAGCGCCGTGATTCCGGAATGACGACAGAAAAAGTTTGAGCGATTTGGATTCGAGCAGCCAGTCGCCGGGTACGTAGTCAATCACCAGGTGCCCGAAATCGGGTTGCCCGGTCACCGGACAGATCGACGTGAATTCCGGGCACGAAAACCGGGCGACAAAGCTGGTATCGTTCTGGCCGTTGGGAACACGTTCCAGAACCGCCTCATCCGGCGATGCGGGAATACCTGTGGTGCCGCCAAGCTGGCTCAGGCTTTCATAAGTATCGCTCATTGTATGGCCTCTGCGAGCGTCCGGTAGATAGGTATTGTCCGCGCGATCAATGCCGCATCTTCGCCAACGCCCGCTGCGAGTTGAACGCCGATCGGCATATTATTCACCCCCCGTGAGACCGGCAGGGTGATCGTCGGGCCATGCATCAGGGTCCACATCCGGTTGAAGGATGACATCGTCGGGCTGACCAGATCAGCAGGTGCCTCGCCCGCGGTCGATGGTGTCAGCAATACGGGAACGTCCCGATAAACGCGGGCAAGTGCCGCCCGCGCCGCATTCGCGGCGGCAACAGCTGCCGCGTATTCTTCGTCGGTCCACGCCGATTCACCTGTTTCGCGCATCCACGGGTTCATCTGTTCCATATGGTCGCGGAAATCATCGGCAAGCGCCGCTTTGCCTTCG
>CAJQLI010000433.1 GCA_905479125.1 uncultured Alphaproteobacteria bacterium
GTCAGCAATACCGGAAAGTCCTCATAAACACGGGCGAGGGCTGCGCGTGCCGTGTTCGCGGCGGCAACAGCTGCCGCGTATTCTTCGTCGGTCCACGCCGATTCACCTGTTTCGCGCATCCACGGGTTCATCTGTTCCATATGGTCGCGGAAATCATCGGCAAGCGCCGCTTTGCCTTCGTAATTGGAAATGACCCGAAACGGGTCCTCGATCGACTGAAGCTCCGGCGGCAAATCGACATCGATGACGTCATAGCCTGCCTTTAACAGTGCCGAGGCCGAATCCTCAATCGCCGCCTGGGCATGCTCTTCCGCTTCCGCCCACATCGGCGTGCGGCAGACACCGATCTTTGGGCGATCGATATGCGCGGGAACGTCGTTGCCCGTCACAGCGCCGTAAACCAGCGCTATATCCTCGACCGAGCGGGCAAAATACCCGAGCGTATCGAGGCTTTTTTTCAGTGCCTGGATCCCCGTCCGGTCCAGCCCGTCGAGGCTCGCTTTGTAGCCAACGACGCCGCAGAAAGCGGCGGGCAGGATCACGGACCCGCCGGTCTGGGTGCCGTTCGCAAGCGGGACCATGAAATCTGCAACTGCTGCGGCAGAACCGCTGGACGACACGCCCGGCGTGCGCTCGGTATCGTGCGGATTACGAACACCGACGGGCAAAGGGCTCGCGAACTGGGTCGTCGTCGTCTTTCCAAGGATCACCGCACCTGCCGCCCGCAGCGCCGCAACGCAGCGGGAGTCTGCCTCCGGGCGGTGCCCCTTATAAATTCCGGACCCGTATTCCGTCGGCATGTCATGGGTATCAAGGACATCCTTTACCCCTACCGGCACACCGTGCAGCGGGCCGATGGCGGTATCTGCGGCATCGCAGGCCCGCGCCTGGGAAAGGGCGTAGTCGCGGTCAAGACAGGCCCAGGCACCAATCGTGCCGTCATGCGCATCAATGCGGGAAAGACAATCGGAAACCAGCGCCTCCGACGTGATTTCCCCGGCAGCAAGCCGCCGCGCAGCATCACTTGCGGTCAGCGCATCCAGACCATTCGGCGCCTGCCCGGCCAGATTACTCATGCCGTTTCTGCTTCCTGGCGATATTTCGGATTCGTATAACGCTCCCCTGCCTCCAGGACGTGGGCCAGGACCCGCGCATCGCGATCTTCAGTCGGTGTCGGGTCCGCATCCCAATTGCCCCAATCGTCAACACCGCGCACGAGATCTGCCGGACGCCGGCCGAGCGTTGATTTCACGTGGGCCGGGAAATAGAAAATACCGAGACCGACCCGCATGTCCGCTGTGTCATTCGCGGCCGAACCATGCACGATACGTTCATGATGACAGGAAAACTGACCTGCTCGAAGCGTCAGGTCGACCGCATCTGAATCGTCGATCTCGTCTATCGACTGACCACGCGCCAGAAGGTTTTTCTCATCATAGGTTTCGACGTGCGAATAGGATTTCCCCTTATGTGAGCCGGGGATCACCCGAACACAGCCATTCTCCGGCTTGCTGTCAGTCAGCGCCAGCCAGACGGTCACCAGCTCATGCGGATCGAGACCGAAATAGGCAGAATCCTGATGCCACGAAACGAATGAGCCATCCCTCCCCGGCTTCATCCAGAAACGCGACGACAGCGCCATGATATTTGGGCCGATCAGGTCTTCGACAACATCCAGAATTTTAGGATGCCGGGAAAATTCGAACGACCGGCGAAAACACAAATGCCCTTTGACCACGATGGCAGATGCCCGCATGCCCTCATCACGTTCAAACGCGTCAAGATCATCGCACATGGCAGCGGTCTCCGCCGAGTCCACCCCGTCAAGCGGCGCGAGATAGCCGTTATCATGGTAAAATGCGATCTGCTCTTCGGTAAGCACTTTGGGCATTGGGGCTGCACTCCTTGGAAAACTTTGTCCGCTGAGTTTAACCATCCGCCCGCAGCTTGAAACGCTGAATCTTGCCGGTCGCGGTTTTGGGCAATTCCTCAACAAAATTGAACCAGCGCGGATACTTGTATCTTGCGAGACCGTCCTTGCAGTGTTCAAGCAATTCTGCCGCCAGGCCGTCATTCCCGTCGCCTGCCTCTTTCAGAATGATATGGGCTTCCGGCTTAACCAGTCCGTCATCGTCCTCACGCCCGACGACGCCGGCCTCCAAGACTGCGGGATGTTCGATCAGGCGCGATTCAATTTCTATCGGAGAACACCAGATGCCACCGACCTTGATCATATCGTCGGACCGGCCGTTATAGACGTAGTAGCCTTCTTCATCCTGAGTATAGGTGTCGCCGGTATTTACCCAGTCGTCGCCCAGCATTGTCTGCGCTGTCCGTTCCGGCTGGTTCCAGTAATAGGCCGCCATCGACGGGCCCCGCACCAGCAACCGGCCAACTTCTCCCGGCGGCACGTCCTGGCCGTCGTCACCCACGATCCTCGCCTCGTATCCGGGAAGCACCTTGCCGCTGGTGCCCGGTTTCGCATCCTCAAGCCGGTTCGTGATGAAAATGTGGACGGCCTCGGTCGAACCGATCCCGTCAAGCGGCGGAATACCGACCGCGTCTTTCCAGCGGTTGAATATGGGTGCGGGCAGTGGCTCGCCGGCCGACACGCAGACGCGGAGGCTGGACAGGTCCGGTTTCTCCGTTTCCAGCGCGCGGCACTGGGCAGCATATAGCGTCGGCACGCCGTAATAGATGGTGGGACGGTGTTTCTCGATGATCCGGAAAGTCATCTCCGGCGTGGGACGTTCATCCGACAGAACCGTGCTGGCACCGTACATCAGCGGGAAATTCATCGAATTGGCGAGCCCATAGGCAAAGAAGAGTTTCGCGGCCGAAAACATGATGTCATCTTCGGTAATCTGCAGGACGGGTTGGGCATACAGCACGGCATTGACCAACAGGTCCCGCTGCCGATGAACCGTCCCCTTCGGACGACCAGTCGAGCCGGAAGAATACAACCAGAAACAATCTGACATCGCATCGGAAGGATGGGGAGCCAGCGCATCAGACGCCGCAGCGATCATATTCTCCAGACCGCCATCGCCTTCGGTGAGGGCAACAAACGGCGGCGTACGCGACGCCGCTGACAACGCCGGACCGACCTCACCCTCCAATTCGGGCGAATAAATCAGGGCTGAACATTCGGAATCGTCGATCATGTATTCATAGTCCGCAGCGCGCAGCAGGGTATTGATCGGGACTGGAATAATCCCGGCCTTGATCGCGCCGTAATACAAGTAGACGAATTCGGGACAGTCCTTGACGATCATCAGCATTCGGCCGCCCGGCGGGATACCTGCGTCGAGCAACGCGCTCCCGCACCGGTTAACCCGCTCTGCGAGCTGGCCATAGCTGACCGTTTCACGCTCGGTGATATAGGCCGTCTTGTCAGCGCGCCCTTCATGGATATGACGGTCGATCATATGAACAGCGACATTGAACGAGCTGGCAAAGGTAAAGACCGGTACATCGCCCGATCGATCGATCCGAACCGTATTTGGTTCCATTATTATCCTCCGTTATCGCCCGACTTGCCCGACGGTTACGATTATTTTTATGCTCTATTCTAGTCCGCTGTCCGACGACAAGGAAAGGAATGTGCAGAGGCCCTTCAGATACTCGGCAGACCTCGATATATGCATATCCCCATTCGCTGAAATTCATTTACCGGAAGAGTGGAACAGGTATCTTGCATCAACCTGAAAAAGACTGGCCGAAACCGGAATTCGGACGCGTAACTATGGGACACGGAAACAAGTGACGACATCAGACGCCACCCGCTTCGCGGGGGAAACAAATACCAAACTGCCGCGCTCAACCGACTGGCAAAACTGGACCGACCCCGAAATACCGGAAATGTTCAATCCGACGGAGCGCCTGCTGGATAGGCACATCGGCAGTCCGACCGAGGCCAAGACCGCGTTGATGGTCGACGATACCGAATACAGCTATGGACAATTGCTGGACCGCACATGCCGGGCAGCAAGTGCCCTGACAGCCATCGGGCTCGAAGCAGATACGCGCATTCTGATGTTCGGCACCGACAGCGCTGACTACATCGCGATCTGGCTGGGGGCGGTTCGTGCCGGCATCGTGCCCGCTGTCGTCTCGGACTTGTACAAGGCCGAGAACCTGCTCTATTTCATCCGCGATACTGCAGCAAAAGCGCTCTATATCGATGGTGCCCAGATCGACAAGCTGCTGGCCATCCGCAACGACCTGCCGGAAACGCTGAAATACGTCATCGTCCACGACGGAACTGCCGCGGATACCGGCATCCCGGAAACGGTGACTGTTTTCGAGAGCAAATCGATCATCGCGAACGCCTCACCCGCCTTTACCCCCCTGCCCCGTCACCGCAACGATGTCTGCTACATGTTCTATTCGGGCGGAACGACGGGAACAGCAAAAGGTATCACGCATCTCGCCCATGATTTTATTCTCGTGCCGGAACGCCAGGGCGCGTTCTGGGAATACACTCCGCAGGATATCGTTCATGCAACATCCAAGAAGTACTTTACGCATGGCCTTTGGCCCGGCGTCCTGATCCCGCTCTTCTGGGGTGCCACGAGCGTCGTCAGCGCATTACCGCCAAGCCCGGAGAACGTCCTCGATATCCTGTCACGGCACAATATTACCAAGCTGATCACGGTGCCGACGATTGTCAAAAACGTGATGCTGCATATCGATCAGACCGGGCAAAAACCCGACACGCCGTCATTGAAGCTCGCGATCACGGCATCCGAAAAGATGGCGCCGGAGATATTCGAAAAATTCCACGACCTGTTCGGGATCGAACTTCTGGATTCTATCGGCTCGTCCGAAATTACCTATGAATGGATCGCCAACCGGCAGAAGGAATTCCGGCGCGGCAGTCTCGGGAAACCAGTCTTCGGCTTCGACGTCCGACTGGTGGATATCGACGGCAACGATGTGACCACCCCCGGTACCGATGGCGAGGCCTGGATCAACAGCGTCACCGGCTGTTTTTTCTACTGGCGGAAGTTCGACAAATCCCGAGAAACCTTCATCGGCCCCTGGGTCCGCACCGGCGATACACTTTACTACGACGAGGATGGTTTTTTCTGGTTCTCCGGCCGGTCCGACGACGTGTTCAAAGTGAAGGGCCTGTGGGTCTCGCCGATAGAGGTTGAAGCTGCGATTACGGAGAACGAAAGCATACTCGAAGCCGCTGTGATCTCATACGAGGACACGGACGGCCTGACCAAACCGAAAGCCTTTATCGTCGTCAAACCGGGCATCGCCCCGTCGGATGCGCTTGCCGATGAAATACGCTCGAATGTCCGGGCTATCGGTGGCTACAAGGTGCCGGAGGAAATTGATTTCGTGGACGCGATCCCACGCACCACGTTAATGAAAATCGACCGGCGCACGTTGCGCCTCGAAGAAGCTGCCAGACGCAGCTGAGCCG
>CAJQLI010000434.1 GCA_905479125.1 uncultured Alphaproteobacteria bacterium
TTCTACAAATAAGGGTTTACCAAGCCGCCGGCCGGCCCAGGCAACGGCCTGTGCATGATTGCCCGAAGAGAACGCGACCGCTCCGTCGGCACGTTCCGCTTTTGACAGGCGGCTCATCAGGTTCCAGGCGCCCCGGATTTTGAATGCCCCGACGGGTTGAAACATCTCGCATTTGAGCAGAATGCGTGCGCCAAGCCGCTCGTTCAGCCGTTCAGATTCCAGCAGCGGTGTGTGAATGGAGACACCGTCCAGGCGCCCGGCGGCGGACCGGATGTCCTGAATGTCGGGGTGGCGCTCAGTGGTTGCCAAGAAACGCTTCCAGCGCCGCCCGGGATTCGGGTTCCGCCATCGTCGGCACATGACCCGCGCGGGGAATTTCGACGCCGATCATGTCGGGTTTGACTTCCTGCATACGCGTGAATGTCTCCCGGGACAGGATGTCGGATTCGGCGCCGCGCAGAACCAGTGTGGGAACATTCTTCAGGGCTCGGAACAGTGGCCACATATCGGGGATGGCATAGGATTTATCCTGCATCGGTTTGACGATATCGACGTCCCAATCGAAACACAGGCGACCGTCTTCCCGTTCGCGAAATGTGTTCTGCGCCATCTTCAGCCAGATTCCCTCGTCTTGGAAAGTCAGGTTTGGCAGCATTGTTTTGATCGTTGCCACCGCACCGTCCCAGTTGTCATGCGGTCGATCTTCCTTGATATAATTGATGATGAAATCAAGTCCGCCGGTCTCCACTTTCGGGCCGACGTCGTTCATGACGACTGCGGTCAGCGCGCCTGGCATTGCGACGGCCATTCCCATACCAAGGATGCCACCAAGCGATGTGCCGACCACCACGACGTGATGAACGTTCAGGGCGGAGAGTATGTCCTGAATGTCGCGAAGGTATATGCGAGGATCGTAATTCCGCCAGTCGTTGTCGTAGTCCGATTTCCCCCGGCCCCGATAATCCGGGCAGATGACCCGGCGACCGTCGGACGAATACCGTTCCGCCAGCGATTCAAAGTCCTTCGAGTTGCGTGTCAGACCGCCAAGACAGAATAACGGTGCGCGATGGTCCAACGGGTCGCCGTAATCGCGAATGTAGAGAGACAGGTTGTCGTGCGATGTGACCCGGCGTTCGGTAAAAGGCATGAGCGAGGTTTCTATATGCCGAGAAGAGGCGGAAGGTCGGACAGGGATTTGATTTCTGCAAGCGGCGGGGAAGGCAGCAACTCCGGCTGTTGTGAGAACCGGTTGACCCAAGCGACTTTGAAACCGAACGAGCCCGCGCCATTGGCATCCCAGCAATTTGAAGACTGGAATGATATGTCGTCCGGGGTCGCTTTCAGTTCGTCGGCCGCGATCTGGTAGGTCGACGGGTGCGGTTTGAAAACTCCGACGGTTTCTACCGAATAGATACCGTCGAGCAGCCGGTAAATACCGGCACTCTTTGCAGCGGCGACCAGCATGGACGGCTCACCGTTGGAGAGGATTGCTGTCTTCTTGCCGCCATCTTTAAGGGCAGTCAGTACATCCGCGACCTCTGGGTAGGTGTCGAGCTGTAGATATAACTCCATCAGTTTGGCGCGCAGGCTCGGGTTCTCCATGTCGAGAGCGCGCATTGCGTAATCCAGCGCATCCCCCGTCACCTGCCAGAAATTGACATACTGGCCCATCAGGCTGCGCAGCCAGGTGTACTGGAGCTGTTTGAGGCGCCAGAGGTCTGACATTTCTGCGGATTTCTCGCCGAGATCATCCTTCATGCGCGCTGCCGCGGAATGCACATCGAAGAGCGTTCCATATGCATCGAATACGCACGCTTTTATTTCGCTAAAACGGGGGTCAGTCATTCGGGTCTCCTTGCCCGCTAAACTAGCTTCGCGAACAAGGGCGGGCAATGGGGGGGGCAGCGCTGCAGGTCGCGGACGATTGCTTCTGCAACGACCGGGCCACCCAGTCGTGCTCTGTAAACCTGAAGGTTTTCGATAACACGCTGAACGTAATTCCGGGTTTCCCGGTAGGGAATCGATTCGACCCAGTCGATCACATCGACGCCGGGTTCGCGTGGATCACCGAACTGACGAACCCACCTTTTCGCTGCTGACGGGCCGGCGTTATATGAGGCAATTGCCAGGATGTAGGAACCGTCGAAGCGATTGATCATCTGGCCCAGATAAGCCTGGCCAAGCTTCACGTTGTAGCCGGGATCACGTACCAGTTTTTTCGGTGAATATCTGACCCCCAGCCTTTTGGCGACCGATCGTGCAGTGCGTGGCATCAGTTGCATTAGTCCGCGTGCGCCTGCGTGGCTGACGGCACGTGAATCGAAATTGCTTTCCTGCCGAACGATGGCGTGAAGGAGTGCCTGTTCTGGGTGGTTACCGGTCATCTTTATGACGGGATAGGCAATTCGGGGAAGCGGCGAGCCGGTTCGGTAGGCTTTGCGTCCGGCACGGACGGCGAAATCCTGTCTGCCGATCTCGTTTGCGAGCTCAGCGGTCAAAACCTGTATCAGCGGCGTTTTTGCCTCGCTCACCAGCTTGTGCAGAAACGGTCGAATATGGTCGGGGGCGCCTACCTGGTTCAAAAGCCTGACGGCGCGGACCCGCTCGTCGCGCTCGAAAAGGGCCCGGTCGGCCTTGCCCGGCGAAACCCTGGAGGACGCAAGGGCAACTGTGCTGTTTGATCGTGCGGCGGCGAGCTGACCGTAATAGGTCGTTCCATGTCGACTCGCCGACTGGAAGGATTTCTCTGCTGCGTTGACGTCGCCGGACGCTTCCGCGGCTCTGCCGACCCAGTAAGCGGCCCGGGCTTTGCTGATGGGGTAGGAGACTCTCTCGCCGAGTTTACCGAAATGGGTGAGAGCCGTTTTGGGTTCTTCCAGATGACGTAGAGCGATCCAGCCGGCCAGCCATTCGGCTTCGACAAAGCGTGGGCCGGTCGACAGGCCGTTTGCCTTTGCGAGCCTGTATGCTTCTGAAATGTGCCCTTTCGCGAGCAGGCGCCGCGCAATGATCGATCTTTCGACCCACCATTTGGAGGCGAAGGGCGCATCCGGGGGGACGTTTTTCAAAAGTTCGTAGGCGCCATTGTCCAATCCTTTTCGTCGCCGCCAGCGGCTGCGCTCGTATATCAGTCCCGGATTGTTGCGGAGAGAGGCGGGCACCTGCCGTATATGCCAGTCGACACCGCCGCGGAACGCTCGAAGGGATATGCGGGCCATGGCCAGTTTTTGGGTCGCGTCGTCAACACGGGGTATCATCCTGCGTGCACGCGTTATCTGGCCATCCCACAAAAGGCGATCCAGGCGGGCGATATGGTCGGCTTTTGACAGAAATTTCCGATACCGATTGCGGAATTTCTTTTCCTGCGCGCGGCCGAAATTAGCGCCGACCCAGGTTTTGCGTATCAGTTTGCGGGCCTTTGTTTTGTTGCCGGACGCGATAAGTGCTTCGATATGCCTGATTTTTCCGTCTGTGGTCAGTGGCGGGTAAGTATTGAACCAGTGGAGCGCGGTTTTAGACGACGTGGCTGAGCCGAGTGCTTCTTCTGCGCGCCTTCTGAGGGTTCCACGGCGTGGCCAGTCATCATTATCCAGGACGAATTTTGAAATCTTCCCGAAGCTGTGCGGGTTTCCACGTTGGGACAGCTCGAGCCACTTGAGTATCTTGGAGGGGAGTTCCTTGCGTATACCGGCTGCCTGACGATGAGCGCTTCGCCAGTTGCCTTTGGCGGCCTCGGCCAGGGCCGACGAATAGGTCTTTACTTCAGACTTGGACAGGGGGGCAGGCGACGCGTGTACCGTTATACCGGAGAGCGTGATGCCCCCCAGAACCACAGCACAGAAGCTGTATTTTGCGTGCGAATACATAAATTTCGGCCCCTTGCCGTATCAGGTAACAGGGTGCGACCGTTGCGGTTAAATCACTCTTAACGCGCTAAACTATATTGGCATGTATTCGCCGGATGACGAATGTAATTTCGGCTTAACCAGGCTTGTCCGCTTATACGGATTACCGTGCAGTGGCTTCTTGCCGCAGAATGACGCTCAGAGTAATGTGCGGCAACTCTATGACAATCACATTTCGGAGAGACCGCCATGTTCAGCGGTTCCATTTGCGCGCTGATAACGCCGTTTCGCGACGGCAAGATTGATGAAGACGCTTTTCGTGCCTTCGTGGACTGGCAGATAGCGGAGGGCACGAATGCTCTTGTTCCCATGGGGACAACGGGTGAATCGCCTACCGTGAGCCATGACGAGCACAAGCGGGTCGTCGAGCTATGCATTGATGTTGCGGACAAGCGGGTCCCGATTATTGCGGGCGCAGGGTCGAATTCGACAGCCGAGGCAATTGAACTTGCTGAACATGCAAAGACGGCGGGGGCGGATGCCGCCCTTATCGTCACGCCCTATTACAACAAGCCGACCCAGGAAGGGCTGTTTCGTCATTTTGAAGCGCTGAACGGGGTCGGAATTCCGCTTATCATTTATAATATTCCGGGCCGTTCGGTGGTCGATATGACTGTCGAGACGATGGCACGTTGTTCAAAACTTGAAAACGTGATCGGCGTAAAGGATGCGACCGCGGCGGTTGGCCGGGCGACGGAGCAGAGGCTCGCCTGCGGCGAGGACTTTTGCCAGTTATCCGGCGAAGACATCACACAGCTCGGATTTCTCGCGCAGGGCGGTGTTGGCTGTATCTCTGTGACGGCGAATATTGCGCCCAAACTGATGGCCGATATGCATGCAGCCTGGCAGCGGGGCGATATCGCGGAGGCGCAAAAACTCAATGAGCGTCTTACCCCGTTGCACGCCGACCTGTTCTGCGAGGCCAATCCCGGTCCGGTGAAATACGGCGCGAGCCTGTTGGGCAAGTGCGGCGAAGAACTGCGTCTGCCGCTGGTGCCGATCACCGAGGAATCCAGAGGCAAGGTCGAACGGGCTATGCGTCACGCCGGCCTGCTCAACTGACGGGCAATTGAATGGCGAAATCGGATACAGCGGCGTATCGCGTCGCCGCCCATAATCGCCGGGCGCGCCATAACTATGAAATTGAAGACACGCTCGAGGCCGGCTTGATACTGACCGGCAGCGAGGTGAAATCGCTGCGCGAAGGCCGTGCCACGATCGCCGAATCTTATGCCAAGCCAGAGAACGGCGAAATCTGGCTGATCAACGCCCACATTCCCGAATACAAGCAGGCGGGGCAGTTCAATCATGAGCCCACGCGTCCGCGGAAACTTTTGCTGAAGCAGCGAGAGATCGCCAAGCTGATCGGCGCGACCGAAAGGGCAGGGATGTCCCTGGTCCCGATGAAACTCTATTTCAACAATCGCGGTATCGCGAAGCTGGAAATCGGCCTCGGCAAGGGCAAGAAGCATTACGACAAGCGCGAGTCTGAAAAGAAGCGCGACTGGAACATGCAGAAGGCACGCATGCTAAGCCATAAGGGATGACCGACAAGCCGGAGTTGCTGGACGGCTATCGCGAAAAGCTGGTGCGCCGCAAACAGGAATGGGCGCGTGACGGTCGTCTGATTGATGACGAGCGCGGAGCGAGGCCCGCCGATGATCGTCTTCCACCCGGACAGAGACTGGTCGAGACCTGGCCTGTTCTCGATCTCGGCGTTCAGCCCGACATTGCGAAGGACGAGTGGGCATTTACCATCGACGGGCTGGTTGAAAACCCGATCCGCTGGACGTGGGACGATTTCCTGGCCCAGCCCCAGGTTACCGTTCAATCCGATATTCACTGCGTGACGGGCTGGTCTCGTTACGACAATACCTGGACCGGCGTTCATGTCGCGCATTTGCTGGATCTGTGCCGTCCCGAGAAAGAGGCGATGCATTGCCTTATCTACGCATTCGATGGCTATACGACGAATATCCGCCTCGACCGGCTCGCTGATTCAGACGTGCTGCTTGCCCATTCGTGGGAAGGCGAATACCTGACAAAAGAACATGGCGGGCCTGTGCGTGCCGTGGTGCCGAAATGGTATTTCTGGAAAAGCGCGAAATGGATTCGCCGGATTGAATTTATTGCCGAGGATGAAACCGGTTTCTGGGAAGATCGCGGGTATCACAATGAAGGCGATCCCTGGAAAGAGCAGCGCTACGGTTGACGCTTGCCGCGTGGCTGAGGTTATCCGTCCAGTGTTGTCCGGATCATCCGAAACACGTCTTCGAACATTTCTTCGGTCAGCCGTCCGGTATTCGTGTTGTAGCGCGAACAATGATAGCTGTCGGCCAGCTTCAGGCCGTTCGTCAGGTCGTGCATCACACAGTGGGCAAACTTGTAGCTCGCCCGGCGTTCACCGAGCGTGGACAACGTTGTGTTATGTGAAATACCGCCTAGCGCCAGGATCACCTTCAGGTTCTTCATCGCCTCGAACTCGGCGACGAGAAACGGGCGGCAGGCATTGACCTCTGCACCGACCGGTTTGTTCTCGGGCGGCACACAACGGACACCATTCGCAATTCGGCAGTCGGTCAGGGTGACGCCGTCATCGGGCCGTTTATCGTACGTCCCGTCTGCGAATCCGAACCGCCCCAATGTCTGATAGAGCAGGTCGCCTGCGTAATCGCCGGTAAAAGGGCGCCCGGTTCGATTGGCACCTTTGACGCCGGGCGCGAGGCCAACGATCAGCAATTGTGCGTCCAGGGGGCCAAAGGAGCGGACCGGTGCGTTGTGCCAGTCCGGCCAGGTCGCGGCATTTGCCTCACGGTAGGCCACAAGACGCGGGCAGAGGTCGCAATCCAGTGGGGGACCGTCGGCGGAAACGATGATGTTCCGGGTCAAGGTCAGGCGTCTTCGTACATGTCGTCGCTATCGCCCAGCCCGATGTCGGGGTTTGCCGGTGTCGGCCCCCGAGTGGTGGGGTTTTTTACGAAGGCCGGCATATCGTCGACATCCGGATCGCGGCGCGATTCCCGGGCGATGTACTGGGTGATGTCTTTGAGTTCAACGAACGTATCCGCCTGGCGACGCAATTCATCTGCGACCATCGGCGGCTGTGCCCGGAATGTACTGATGACTGTCACCCGCACGCCGCGCCGTTGAACGGCCTCGACCAGACGACGAAAATCGCCGTCTCCGGAAAACAGGACGGCGTGATCTATATGCTGCGCCATTTCGAGCATGTCGATTGCAAGCTCGATATCCATGTTCCCTTTGACCTTGCGGCGCCCGGATGCATCGGTGTGCTCCTTGGCAGGCTTGGTGACCATCGTGTAGCCGTTGTAGTCCAACCAGTCGATCAACGGCCGGATCGGCGAAAATTCCTGATCTTCAACAAGTGCCGTGTAGTAAAAGGCGCGCACGAGGCTGCCTTTCTGGCGGAATACATCAAGCAGGTTCTTGTAATCTATGTCGAAGCCGAGTGAGCGGGCAGCGGAATAGAGATTGGGCCCATCAATAAACAGGGCGATGCGCTCCTGAGGGTTGAAATGCATCATCTGAAAAGTTCCTTCAGTGAAATTGTCTGGTTCAAAACGGTCGTCCGGGGGACAGGCTAAAATAATCTGACCGTCGCCCGGTTAGGGTGTCTTATGGACACTGCGATAAATATATCGTTTTCTTTTGAAATCAAAGATTTATGTTCGGTTTTGTCATGATAATCATCGCGATCGGATCAAACCTGCCTCATCCGGAATTCGGCGCTTCGAAGGACGTTTGCAACGCTGCAATCGACGCTATTGAAGCCTGTGGCTGCGGTATTCTGGATCGATCTCGCTGGTTTCGGAGCGTCCCGGTGCCGGCATCGGACCAGCCGGATTTCGTGAACGGCGTGATTTCCGTTCGGACAGCCCTGGAACCCGCAGAATTGCTGTCCTGCCTGCACGGGGTAGAAGACCGGTTTGATCGTCTGCGTTCGGTTCCGAACGCGGCGCGGACGCTCGATCTGGACCTCATTGCCTATAACAAACTGGTTAATGATGACCCGGCAGGGCCGTTGCTTCCACACCCCAGAATGGCGGAAAGAGCATTCGTGTTGTTTCCGCTCCGGGATATTGCGCCCGATTGGCAGCACCCGGTTATTGGACAGCCGGTAGCAACGTTGATAGCTGCCTTGCCCGGCGATCAGAGCTGCACTCCCATTACCTGATCGAATGGCGGTTCTGTGTACTTGAAATGCTTGCTTTTCCGGCGCTGAGCCCTTATATACCGGCTCTTCCTGAAGTCGGAGATTTGCAAGATGGCCCGCGTTACCGTCGAAGACTGCGTTCTTAAGATTCCCAATCGTTTTCAGCTCGTCATGATGGCGGCTCAGCGTTCGCGCGAACTGTCCGTGGGTGGTGAACTCACTGTTGATCGTGATAACGACAAAAATCCGGTTGTCGCCCTGCGTGAGATCGCCGAGGAAACGATCCCTCTGGGCGAGCTGGAAACAGCCGTGATCGAGGGTCTTCAGCGGAATATCGACGTCGATGAGATCGTTGAGGAAGAAGATGACGAGATGCTTCAGGTAACCGAAGCGCTGAACGAACTTGCGGGTATTGTAGATACGGGCGACGCAGCTGCAGCGCCCGCTGATGCCGAGGTGCCGGTCGCCGCATCTGACGATCCGATGGCCGCTCTCGCCGCGGGCTTTGAAGACGTCACCATCGAGGACGTCAAGAAAGAAGACTGATCCGGGAGGGTCGCGCGATGAATTCGCGATCCTTGTCAGTCCGGCGTCCGGTTCTCCGTGACGCGCCCTCCGGGGTATTATTCTCATGATGCGCCAATATGAGCTTGTCGAGCGGGTGCGAAGCTACGACCCGACCGCTGACGAGGATGCGCTTAACCGCGCTTACGTATTTTCAATGAAGGTTCATGGGTCGCAGACCCGTGCATCAGGCGATCCGTATTTTTCTCATCCGGTAGAGGTCGCCGGAATTCTGACCGATTACCGGTTGGATACTGCCTCTATTGTGACGGGTCTGCTCCACGATACGGTGGAAGACACGGTCGCAACGATCGACCAGATCGATACGCTTTTCGGTGATGAGGTTGCCCGGCTTGTCGACGGTGTGACGAAGCTGTCACGGCTTGAACTGCAGTCACCCGATAGTGGCCATGCCGAGAATTTCCGCAAACTGCTTCTGGCAATCTCGGAGGATATCCGTGTTCTTCTCGTGAAGCTCGCGGACCGTCTCCATAACATGCGGACATTGCACTACATAAAATCATCGGAAAAACGTGCCCGGATAGCGCGTGAAACGATGGAAATATACGTCCCGCTTGCTGAACGTATCGGTATTCAGGAAATCAAGGAGGAGCTCGAAGATATAGCCTTCCGGGAACTTTATCCGGATGCTTCGGAATCCATCATCAGCCGGTTGAATTTCCTGCAGGAGCAGGGGGACGATATCATCACCCGGATTTCCGGCGAGATTAACCGGACGCTTGTCGAAGCGGACATCGAGGCCTGGATTTCCGGGCGCACCAAGCGACCTGTGTCTATCTGGCGAAAGATGCACAGCAAGAAGGTCGATTTTGAGCAGCTTACGGATATCAACGCCTTTCGCATTGTCGTTGCATCGGTTGAAGACTGTTACCGCGCGCTGGGCATTATTCACACGAAATACAGGATGATCCCGGGGGAGTTCGATGATTATATCTCGACGCCTAAGCCGAACGGATACCAGTCCCTTCACACAGCATTGATCGGCCCGGAAGCGCATCGGATCGAAGTACAGATCCGGACAACGCAGATGCACGAAATCGCGGAGCTCGGCGTCGCGGCCCACTGGCAGTACAAGCAGGGTGCCGCGCTTACGGAGGGTAAGAACTATCACTGGGTTCGCCAGTTGCTGGATATCCTGGAAAGTTCGAACAACCCGGACGAATTTCTGGAACACACCAAGCTCGAAATGTTTCCGGACCAGGTTTTCTGTTTTACCCCGAAAGGCGAGATCATCAACCTGCCGCAGGGGGCGACGGCTATCGACTTTGCTTACGCCGTTCATTCGGAGATCGGTGACCGCTGTATCGGTACGCGGATCAATGGCAAGATGGCGCCGTTGCGCACTGAAATAGGCAATGGCGACCAGGTTGAAATCCTCACGTCGACAGACGGTACACCGTCGCCGACCTGGGAAAACTGGGTGGTGACGGGCAAGGCACGTGCCCGGATAAGACAATTTATCCGCGGCGAACGTCGCGAGGAGTTTGTGAAACTTGGTCACGCGATGCTCGATCATGCGTACCGCGAGATTGGATATACGCCCGAGGAGGACCCGCCACAGAAGGCCCTGAAACACTTCGGTGCCGACACGCTTGACGGACTCGAAGCCATGATCGGCAGTGGCGGCATACAGTTGGCTGAAGTCGTACAGATGCTCGTACCCGAGGAGATGATGCAGGATAACGATCTCGATAGCCTGTCGCCGGGCGATCTGAACATTGTTGATTTTTCAACGGGGCAAGGCGGAGACGGAGAAGACTCGGATGCGATCGCGATACGGGGGCTGACCCCTGGTATGGCCGTCCATTACGCAAATTGTTGCCATCCTCTGCCGGGCGACAAGATCGTCGGTATCCTGACGCCTGGCAAAGGCGTGACGGTTCATACAAAGGACTGCGAGACGCTCGAGAGTTTCGCGGATACGCCCGAGCGCTGGATGGAAGTTGCATGGGATCTGGGACCGCAACAGCCTGAGGGGCTTGTTGGCAGGATCAATCTGATCGTGAGCAACGAACGGGGCGCGCTCGGGACATTGACGACGGTGATCGCGCAGAACCTCGGAAACATTCATAACCTCAAGATCACGAGCCGTTCAGCCGATTTTTACGAGATGCTTGTCGATATCGAGGTTGAGAGCACAAAGCATCTCAATGACATTATCGCGGCACTCCGCGCTATGCGGGAAATCAGCTCCGTTACCAGGGCGCAAGCATAAGGACGGTGTCGGCATTTACCCCATGACAATGCCGGGTGGTGCGAAGTAGTGTCTTGTTCTCAATTGGAAATGCCCTGCGGGGTGATAAGGAAGTATCGGAGTTAATAGCCGATGGAAAAGCGATATCTGAGGCTCGGCGTCAATATCGATCATGTTGCGACCATCAGGAATGCGCGCGGCGGACAGCATCCTGATCCGGTCCGTGCAGCGCAGGCTGCGGCGGCAGCCGGTGCCGACGGTATCACGGCGCATCTGCGCGAAGACCGGCGCCATATGACCGATGACGACGTCGCCCGCCTGAGCGCCGGGATAGACCTGCCGCTGAACCTGGAGATGGCGGCGACCGATGAGATGCTTGCGATAGCGCTGCGTCATGCGCCGCATGCTGCCTGCATCGTGCCGGAAAAACGCCAGGAGCGGACGACCGAGGGCGGACTGGATGCCGCGGGTTCGCATAATCATCTCGCACCGTTCGTTGCAAAACTGAATGCAGCTGACATTCGCGTATCCTTGTTTATTGAACCCGATATGCGCCAGCTTGAAGCAGCGAAGTCCCTTGGTGCTCCCGTCGTCGAACTTCATACCGGTGCTTATTGCGAGGCCGAGGGCACGGAACGGGATCGTCAGTTCCGGCGGATATCGCGCGCTGCCGAATATGCCGAGGCCCTGGGGATCGAATGTCATGCAGGGCATGGACTGACTTTCGATACCGTTGCGCCGATCGCGGCAATCCCGACGCTCGTCGAGCTTAATATTGGGCATTTCCTGATCGGGGAGGCGATATTCGGCGGGCTCGAAAGTTCCATCAAACGCATGCGCTCGCTGATGGACAAGGCGCGGTCCGAAGCACATGGCGAGCGCAGCGCGTGACTGATTCTGGTAATCTGGGGTCATGATAATCGGTATCGGCAGTGACCTGATCGACATTCGGCGCGTGGAAAAGACGCTGGAACGTTTTGGTGAGCGTTTCACCAACCGGTGTTTTACGGAGACCGAACGCGCGAAGAGCGACCGTCGCAGGCTAAGGGCGGCAAGCTACGCAAAGCGGTATGCGGCCAAGGAGGCATGCTCAAAGGCGCTGGGAACCGGTTTTCGCAAAGGTGTGTTCTGGCGGGACCTGGGCGTCGTTAATCTTCCCGGGGGAAAGCCCACGATGCAATTGACCGGCGGGGCCCTGAAAAGACTCGAATCCATGATACCCGACGGGATGGATGTACAGATTGATCTCACGATCACTGACGAGCCTCCAATTGCCGAAGCCATGGTGATAATATCGGCTATTCCCAAGGCTCCGACTTGACACCCGGCGGCTTGCATCCTTAAACCCGGAAGATCATTGGGCCGCATTGTTTGGCGGCCGGTCCACAAATCTCCATAATCCGAAGATAGACATTAATGGCAGCGAAAAAATCGGGCGGACTCTGGGATACGGTCAAGACGATTATCTATGCGATCGTGATTGCCCTGTTTATCCGCACATTCGCGTTTGAGCCGTTCAATATTCCTTCAGGCTCGATGATTCCTTCCCTGCTCGTCGGAGATTATCTTTTCGTCTCGAAATACTCCTATGGCTATAGCCGTCATTCATTGCCGCTGAGCCTGCCCCTGATACCGGGGCGAGTCCTCAGTTCCGAGCCCAAGCGCGGCGATGTGGCGGTCTTCAAGCTGCCGAAGGACAACAAGACCGATTACATAAAACGTATTATCGGACTTCCCGGGGATAAAATTCAGGTCCGCGAAGGCCGACTCTACCTGAATGGTGCGCTCGTCGAACGCAAGCCGCTGCCGGGATTTGCCTCACGTGGGCCGTTCGGCACCAACGTCTCTATTCCGCAGTTTGAGGAAACGCTGCCCAATGGCGTAAAGCATCTTATTTTGGAAAAAACCGACCGGGGGCAGCTCGATAATACGGCAGTCTACACGGTGCCGCCCGGCCACGTATTCGGCATGGGCGATAACCGTGACGATTCCCTCGACAGTCGTGTGCTGAACGAAGTCGGATATATCCCGATTGAAAACCTCGTCGGCCGTGCCGAGTTTATCTTCTTCTCATACGACCCTGAGGGGGCGTCCTGGCCTGTGACAGTGCGCTGGTCACGTCTCTTTCAGGCGATCCGCTAATCTTGTCTGTCCAGCGATGACACCGGTTTCCGATCCGGTCGCGGGACTGGAGAAAATCCTCCGCTACAGCTTTGCAGACAGGAGCCGTCTTCAACTGGCGTTGACCCATTCGAGCCTGAAGCAGTCCAGGAATGATCCGAGTTACGAGCGGCTCGAATTTCTGGGTGACAGGGTGCTTGGCCTGGTCATAGCGGAATTGATGCTCGAGAAATTTCCAAGCGCTGCGGAAGGTAAGCTTGCCCCCCGGCTGGCGGCTCTGGTCAGCGGTGCTACGCTTGCCGATGTCGCACGCTCGATCGACCTTGGCAGGTTTATCCTGATGACGGACGGGGAAGCTGCTGCCGGTACAAATGCGCGGGACTCTGTTCTCGCGGATTGCTGTGAGGCGGTTATTGGCGCACTGTACATTGACGGTGGGCTTGATGCCCCAAGGGACTTCATCCGGCGTGTCTGGGAACCGCTGGTTCAGGAAGTAGAGCCCCGGGTCGCAAAGTCCGAATTGCAGGAATGGCTTCAGGGCCGGGGCCTGCCACTGCCGGAATACAAAGTGGTCGAGTGCGAAGGGCCGTCTCATAACCCTGTGTTCACGGTTGAACTTAACGTAAGCGGCCAGGACCCGGTGCGAGCGACCGGGCCGTCCAAACGGGCGGCAGAACTTCGGGCAGCCGGCGAAATGCTGCAACTGATCGGTAAAGGCGCGAAATGACAGACACTTCAGGTGAAACAAGTTGCGGATTTGTTGCCTTGCTGGGGGCTCCCAATGCAGGCAAGTCGACGCTGATGAACAGCATGGTCGGGGCGAAGGTGTCGATCGTGACCCAGAAAGTGCAGACGACGCGAACACGCATTCTCGGTGTCACGGCGCTTGGCGACGCGCAGCTGGTTTTTGTCGATACACCCGGGATCTTCAAGCCGCGCCGGCGGCTCGACAGGGCGATGGTCGCGGCCGCCTGGAGCGGCGCGGCGGATGCGGATGTTGTGGCGCTGCTCATTGATGCGGGGATGCGCCTTGAGGGTGACACCCGGCGTATCATCGATGGGCTGAAGCAGAATGAGGCGCGCGCCGTATGTGTCCTGAACAAGATCGACACCGTGCCACGTGAAAATCTGTTGGCGCTGATCGAAGAACTGCGTGCCGAGGACCTGTTCACCGACTTTTTCATGGTGTCGGCCCTGAAAGGCGAGGGCGTTGAGGAACTGAAGCAGTTCTTTGCCGGGCGTTTGCCGAAGGGCCCCTGGCATTTTCCGGCAGACCAGCTGTCGGATATGAACGACCGCCTTTTCTCGGCCGAGATCACGCGTGAGAAGTTGTTCCTCAACCTGCACCAGGAACTGCCATATGCACTGACGGTCGAGACCGAAACCTGGGAGCCGTTCGATAACGGCGCCGTAAAAGTGGAACAGGTGATTTACGTTGAACGCGGGAGCCAGAAGGGGATCGTTCTCGGCAAGGCCGGAGAGCGGATCAAGCGTGTGAGAATGCTGGCGCAGGACGACCTGAAGGAACTTCTGGATCGCGACGTCCATCTGTTCCTGTTCGTGAAGGTTAGAGAGAACTGGGCCGACGACCCCGAACGATACCGTGACTGGGGACTGGACTTCAGCACATAGCGCAAGAAACAGGATTATGAACTGGTCGGACGAAGGCATCGTTTTATCGGCGCGCAAGCATGGCGAAAGCGCGGCCATCGTGACACTTTTGACCCGGACCAACGGGCGTTATTCCGGTCTTGTTCATGGCGGGTCCGGATCGCGGGCGCGGGGTATTTACCAGACCGGAAACCTCGTCAGCGCTGACTGGCGTGCACGCCTCAGTGAGCATCTCGGAACGATGAGCTGTGAATTGCTGCGCCCGTATTCGGCAGGGCTGATGACCGAAAGACTGCCGCTGCTGGCGCTGATATCCGCCGGAGCCATCCTCGAACGTCTCCTGCCTGAGCGTGAACCGCACCCGGAAACTTTCGAGAGATTCCAGGCGCTGATCGAATCGCTGGGCGACGGGCCTGACTGGGTGACCGGCTATGTGCACTGGGAGCGTAGATTGCTGGAGGATCTGGGCTATGGGCTCGATCTGACAGCCTGTGCCGCGACCGGTACGACCGACGATCTTATCTATGTTTCCCCCCGCACCGGGTGTGCCGTTTCCGCCGGTGCAGGCGCCCCATACAGCGATAAGTTATTGAAATTGCCTGCATTTTTTCTCGGCAGCACGGACCGTATGACGCGTGATGACATTCGGGATGGCCTGCGGGTGACCGGGCATTTCCTTGCCCGTTGCGCCAAGGATGCCAATGCGGGCGATTTACCGGCTGCACGTGCGCAATTTGTTGACCGTTTGCGGCGTGACGCTACTATATCAGGCAATCCCTGAGAGCAGAGTACCGTATCTATGACCGACCAGAACGTCGTCTCCCGCGTGGAGGAGGTGAATTTTTCCGATGCATTGGGTGAGCGTTATCTTGCCTATGCGCTGTCGACGATTACG
>CAJQLI010000435.1 GCA_905479125.1 uncultured Alphaproteobacteria bacterium
GCGGCGCGACCTGGACGAATGTCGAAGAACCGCTCGATCTCGCCGGGGCAATCGCCCGGGCGGATGCGCCCGATGCGACGCTGCTGGTCGATTGTCTGACGATGTGGCTGAACAACCTGATGGCGGATGATCGCGACATCGCGGCGGAGACCGCCCAACTGGTTGATGTCCTGGGGGGGTTGCAGGGACGGGTGGTGCTGGTGGCGAACGAGGTTGGTCTTGGCATCGTGCCGGATAACGCCCTGGCGCGCGCCTTTCGGAACCAGCATGGGGCGCTCAACCAGGCGGTCGCTGCGGCGGCTGACCGGGTGGTGTTCGTTGCCGCCGGGCTGCCGCTTGCCCTTAAAGGAGATCTCGATTGACCGCGGTGTTCCACGGCGGAGATCTATCCGTGGCGTCCGACCGGTTCGGCGATCCGGCCGGGGGATGGGTCGATCTCAGTACCGGGATCAACCCCCGGCCCTGGCAGGTGGATGCGGGCATGCTGGACGGTTTGCTGGCACTTCCCGACAGCGCCCGGCTGAATACCCTGCTGGATGCTGCTGCGGTGGCATATGGGGCGGGTGGCCCCGGCCGTATCGTGGCGGCCCCGGGTACCCAGGCGCTGATCCAGTGGCTGCCGCGATTGTATCCCGCGGGCCGGACGGCGATTGTGTCCCCGACCTATGGCGAGCACGCGGCCGCCTGGCGCCACGCCGGACATGATGTCGTCGAAATCGGCGAGCTTCCTGCGGCTGCGGATTTCGACGCTGTCGTCGTGACGCGGCCCAATAATCCCGATGGGCGTTCGCCCCACCGTGCCGATATTGCAGCCCTCGCCCGGGATATGCAGGCCAAAGGCGGTTTGCTGGTGGTCGACGAGGCGTTTGCCGATCTCGACCCGGCGGCATCTGTTGCCGCACAGGCGGACGGAGGGCTGGTCGCCCTGCGCAGCTTCGGGAAATTCTATGGTCTTCCCGGGCTCCGGTTGGGATTCGCCGTCACCGATCCTGCGACCGCGAGTTCCATAGCAGCGGCGCTGGGTCCGTGGCCGGTATCGTCGCTGGCGGCGGATATCGGTGCCGAGGCGCTGGCCGATCGCCACTGGCAGGACGAAACACGGTCCTGGCTCTCGGAGAGCGCCCTGCGCCTCGATAGACTGCTGATCGCGGCAGGGTTCGATATCGTCGGCGGAACTGATCTGTTCCGGCTGGTGTCACGTAATGATGCCATGATGCTTTATGAAAAACTTGGGCGCGCGGGTGTCTACGTACGCTGTTTCCCGGCGCGGCCTTCCTGGCTGCGATTCGGGTTGCCCGGCACCGACGACCACTGGACAAGACTGGAAAAGGCAATGCTTCCATGACCGACGATACGACGGAATGGTGGCTGGTCCGGCATGCGCCCACGGTCAATCCCGGGAACACGGTTTACGGTTCGCTGGACCTGGATATCCAGACGCCGTCAGCGGAGACATATGCCGCACTGTCGACGGTTCTGCCGGAAGACCCGGTATGGATGGTTTCGAACCTGTCCCGGACGCGCAAGACCCTGGATGGTATTCTCGCGGCGCGTGGTATTGCCCCGGCGGAAATCCATGTCGAATCTGCGTTTGCGGAACAGCATTTCGGCGATTGGGAAGGGCGGCCCAGCGCGGAGGTCTGGGCCGAAATTCGCGATACCGAAAAATCATGGCCGGCCGATATCCGCCCGCCCGGGGGTGAATCTTTTTCCGAAGTTGCCGACCGGGTCGGCACAGCGGCGCATAGCTGGTCGGAGAAATTTGCCGGCAGGCAGGTCGTTGCTGTTCTGCATTCCGGCAGTATCCGCAGCTTCCTGTCGACGGCGATGGGGGGTGCTGCCGTGGAATCCCTGTCATATGTCGTCGACAACCTCTCGGTCACACGATGCGATTATCTCGGGCCGGAAAGCTGGCGTATCGGCTTCGTCAACCGGCCTCCGCGATGAAGCTGGCGATGATCGTCAGGGCGAAAAGCTCTGCGACCTGCTGGGCGGCGCCAAGCACATCACCTGTATAGCCACCGAGATTGCGCCGTGCGAACCAGGCAATCAGTGCCGCACCGGCCGCTGCGGCGACCAGGCATTGAAGCCAGCCGGCGGGTGAGGCGATCGCAGCAATCACCGCGGCCAGCAGAAAGGCGCATCCGCAGACTCCTGCACTCGGCTTTCCGGCCGTCGCGCCAAGTCCGCCGGCTTTTGCCGGGCGCCCAAACGATATCAGCAAGGGCATCGTCGCCCGACTGACGGCCGCTGCGGCAACGAGCGCGCCGAGCACAAAGAGGGGCTGGCCGATACTCGCGATTGCAGCCGCGCGACCGGCGACCGAGACGATAAGGGCGATCGCGCCGAAAGCACCGATCCGGCTATCAGACATGATTTCGAGCCGTTTCGATGGGGTTGCGGCTCCCCAGATACCGTCGGCAAGATCGGAAAGCCCGTCTTCATGCAGGCCGCCGGTGGTGATGATCAGCGCGACGACAGCGAATAACGCCGAAATATAGACCGGCAGGCCGATCGCATCGCAGATCGCATAGACCAGCCCCGCGATTGTCGCGATCAGGACACCGACAACGGGAAACGCCCACATCCCCGATGACAGCTTGCGCGTAGCCGCTTCCGGCCAGCCTGGCGCGGGGAGGCGCGTCAGGAAGACAACGCTGAGATAGACATCCTGCAGCAGATTAAATTTCCCGTTCGATGAATCCGAAGCAGCCATTTTGTTCCCTAGATGCTATTTCTGCTGCCTGAATAAGGAGACAGACTTGAACTACGACGATATCGCAAAACTGTTCGAAAATCTTCCCGCGGCTGATACCACATCCGAAGCGGCGTCGGTATCCCGGGAAGGCACGCTGACCAAACCGGCAGGATCGCTGGGCCGTCTGGAAGACCTGTCGGCCTGGTGTGCGGCGTGGCAGGGACGTCACCCTGCATCGCTCGACAATGTCGGTATTCTCGTTTTTGCCGGTAATCACGGTATTACTGCACAGGGCGTGTCTGCTTTTCCCCCGGAAGTCACTGTTCAGATGGTGGCGAATTTCGCTGCCGGGGGGGCTGCCATCAACCAGCTTGCAGCGGAGCAGGGTGCCCGATTAGACGTCATTCCACTTGATCTTGATACGCCGACCGCAGATTTCACCCAGGCTCCGGCGATGACAGAGGCCGAATGCGCCGCCGCGTTCACGACAGGGTATGACGCTGTCAAAGACGATCTCGATGCTTTGATCGTCGGCGAGATGGGGATCGGCAATACGACCACGGCGGCGGCCCTTGCCTGTGCGCTGTTCGGCGGCGCGGCTGCCGACTGGACAGGGCCCGGCACCGGCGTCGACGCGGCCGGTGTCGCCCTGAAAGCACGTGCGGTTACGGCAGCGATGGATCTTCACAGGCAGGAATTCGGCGATCCCATGCGGGCGCTGTGTTGCGTCGGCGGGCGTGAACTTGCGGCCATGGCCGGGGCGGTTCTGGCTGCCCGCCACCGTCGTATCCCCGTCATCCTCGACGGTTTCGTGACGACGGCGGCCGTGTCCGTGCTGGAAAAGATGACACCCGGCGCGCTCGATCATTGCGTGGCGGGCCACGTTTCGGGGGAGCCCGGCCACAGAAGGCTGCTCGATCATCTGGGCAAGGTGCCGTTGCTGGATCTCGGGATGCGGCTGGGCGAGGCGTCCGGTGCGGCGGTCGCGCTCGGTATTCTCCGCTGCGCTCTGGCCGCCCATAA
>CAJQLI010000436.1 GCA_905479125.1 uncultured Alphaproteobacteria bacterium
GCTGTTGTTATGGGGACGATTTTAGGGAGATGGTCACCGCCCGGCAACTAACCCCCCGATTATGGTTAACGGATATTAACCTTAACGGACGTTAACCATGATTCAGACCCTTGCGGCGAATGTGTTTAACGCCCGGTTAAGCCTGTTTCGCGATAATGGCCTTCAGGATATCCGTGGATCGGGAATGAAAGATGCTTAGACAGACTGCTCGCATTGCAACGGCGCTTGTCGCGCTTGTGGTTGTTGCCGGATGTGAACATTCGATGCTCGAAGACACGATCTTCGACAAGGAGTACATCGCCCGTCATATTCCGAACGAGGAAAATGTCCTCAGCGCGACGACCTTCAAGCCGCGGCCTACCGGCGTCGTCCAGACCTATTGTTACAGCAGCATCGGCGAGGTTGAATGTTATGCCCAGCCGCAGGAAGGCGAACGCTACCGGCTGAACGGTTATTACGGACCGGCCCCCGAATAATCCGGCGCCTGAAATTCGCGCCAAAACCCGACACGGTTTCTTTCCCAAAAAAACAATCAGCGCTTCGGCGATGTAATCCGGCGGCTCCGGGTGTGCGTACCCGGGTATGCGTATATGTCATTGGACAAGAAATACGTCCTCCCCCATGATCCGGGGATACACACCGCAACATCTAGCGAACGAGACCGCCATGGATACGATTGAACGCGCCGATATCACGATGACGCCGGACGAACTTGTTGCCCGTGCTGCGGCGCTGAAGCCGGTGCTTCGTGATCGCCAGCGCGAGACCGAGCGGAACCGCCGGGTGTCTGTCGAGACGGTGGCCGATCTGAAGGCCGCAGGACTGTATAAAGTCCAGCAGCCGGCCCGCTATGGCGGGTATGAATTCGATATTGGCACGTTTGTCCGTTGTGCGACCGAAATTGGTGCCGGCTGTGGCTCTACCGGCTGGGTTTATTCCACCGCGGCGCAGCATCAGTGGCAGATCGGTATGTATGACGTTACCGCACAGGATGATGTCTGGGGCAATGACCCGCTGGCAATTGCCGCGTCGTCCTATTCGCCGGGCGGAACGGCGGTTGAGACCGAAGGCGGATATCGCATCACCGGCAAGTGGCTTTACTGCTCCGGCGTGCTCAATGCCGACTGGATGATACTCGGTGCGCGGATCGCGAAGGATGCGGAGTCCGATCCCTATACACAGGGCTATATCCTGGTGCCGAAGGCCGATTACGCCGTTGAGGATAACTGGGATGTCATGGGCCTGATCGGGACCGGCAGTAACGATGTTCTCATTGATGACATATTTATTCCGGCCCACCGGATGCTGACCCTCGAACAGGCGCTGTCGGGGAAGCCGCCCGGGTCGGCGGTGAACGACAATGATTTGTGGAAGGTGCCGTTTTTTGCCGCCATCTCGCTTTGCCTGTGTGGGGCCGCGATGGGGATGGCGAAGGGCGCGCTGGAGACCTATATCGATCAGATCGCTGTGCGTAAAACCCGGGGGGCCGCGCTGAGCCAACCGCAGAGCATGGCCGACTTTCCGACCATTCAGGCACGTGTTGCTGAAGCGGCGGCGGCGATCGATGCGGCACAGAATCTCGTCGGCCGCGATTGCAATAACATCATGAGCGTCATGGCCGAGGGCCGCGAACTGACAACCGAGGAGCGCGCCCGCAACAAGGGCAACCTCAGCTTTGCGGTCAAAATGGCGCGGAAATCGACCGATCTGTTGTTCGAAAGCGTCGGCGGCGCCGGTCTGACGAATGCCAGCATGACTCAACGCTTCTGGCGCGACCTGCATTCTGCGTCCAAGCATATCAGCCTGAACTGGGACATGTGCTCCACGCTGTATGGCCGGGTGTCGCTCGGCCTGCCGTCGGGAACGGCACAGTTTTAAACCCGGTGTTCCGAGAATCTAATAGGTTGTCACCCCGGCCCTGTGCAGGGGTGACGATCGAGGTTTGTGATCGCCAGGGCTTTAAGACTTTGATTCTTGATGCATTACTCAAAATGCCTTCCCTGCCCCGAATTGTTATAGACGGCTTGATCTTCATCAATCCGGATTGTCCCCGGCCCGGTCACACTTGCGGGCATGTCTGTTGAATCCCGTAACGATAACATCGCCCTGAGTGCGGCGCTCGACGCCTATGCCCCGGCAAAGGTCGCCGAGCGAGCGGCGGTTGCCGGTGTCGCCAAGGCCACGCTGCCGCTGGTGCCGCTGTTTACCCTCGCTGTTCTCGCGGGTGCCTTTATCGCCTTTGGTGCCGTGTTCTATCTGGCGGTGCTGTTTCAGCTTGGCCCCGGTATCGGGCGGTTGCTGGGTGCCGTGGCTTTCTCCCTGGGATTGTTTCTGATCGTCGTCGGCGGGGCCGAGCTTTTCACCGGCAATAACCTGATCATCCTTGCCCGGTGCGACGGACTGATCGGCACCGGTGCGTTGCTGCGGAACTGGGGTGTTGTCTATATCGGCAATTTTGTCGGTGCTGCCGCAACCGCGTGGCTCATCGCGCAATCCGGCATCATCGGTCCGGAAGGCGGTGGGTTTGCCGAACTGGTACATCGTGTCGCGAACGCCAAGATAGCGCTGCCGCCCGAACAGGCATTCATCCGCGGCCTGCTGTGCAACATCCTGGTCTGTCTGTCGGTATGGCTCTGCTTCGCCTGTCATACGGTCACCGACAAGGCCCTGGCCGTTGTCTTTCCGATCACCGCGTTCGTGATGCTCGGGTTCGAGCACAGCGTCGCCAATATGTTTTTCCTGCCCCTTGCGGTGTTCACGGGGCTTCCGCCGGATACGGCGGGGATCGCCGGGAATCTCGCGGCGGTGACGGCAGGTAATATCGTCGGCGGCAGCCTGTTCGTCGGGATTGTCTACTGGATCATCTACCGGCGCGGTGCCAGGGGTTAAGCGTTATACCGCTCCGCCTGCCGCAAACCCGCTCGACCATGCCCATTGAAAATTATAGCCGCCGAGCCAGCCGGTAACGTCGACTGCCTCGCCGATGGCGAACAGGCCGGGGACGTCCCGCGCTTCCATGGTCCGCGATGACAGACCGCCCGTATCGATTCCGCCCAGCGTGACCTCGGCCTTGGCGTAGCCTTCGCTCCCGGCCGGTGTCAGTTGCCAGCGGTTTATCAGCGCACCGAGGGCAACAAGTGCCTTGTCCGGCATTTCGCCCATGGGCCGGGCGGGCAGGTGCCTTTCGGCGAGTGCGGCTGCGAGGCGGGACGGCACGAGGTCGGACAAAACGGTTTTTCCTTCCACCCTTGGACGGTCGCGCTTGGCGTCGATCAGCAGGGCGGCGGCATCGCCGTGCGGCAGCATGTTCAGCGTGATCTCTTCGCCGTCCCGCCAACAGGATGAAATCTGGAGTATCGCCGGGCCGGACAAACCGCGATGGGTGAACAGCATCGCTTCGGCGAAGGATGCGCGCCCACCTGGGGCCGTGTCTGACGTTGCGACACAGTCCAGCGACACGCCGCTCAGGGACCGCATCATGTCCAACTCGTCATTGGCAAAGGTCAGCGGCACAAGCCCGGGGCGAATATCGGACAGTTTCAGGCCGAACCGGCGGGCGACGTCATGCGCAAAACCCGTCGCCCCCATTTTTGGGATCGATAGCCCGCCGCTTGCAAGCACCACGGAGTCCGCCGTGAAGTCGTCTCCATTGTGCCCCCCGGCCGTGGCGACGCGAAACCGGCCCTGGTCCCCGGCCTCTGGCCGGCTGATATCGGTGATCCGGTGGCCAAGGCGGATATCTACGCCGACGGCGTTACATTCAGCCAGCAGCATGGCGACTACCGCCTTCGCCGAGCCGTCGCAGAACAGCTGACCCAGCGTTTTCTCGTGCCAGGCAATACCGTGCTTGTCGATCAGGGTGATGAAATCGTGCTGGGTGTAGCGCGCCAGGGCCGATTTGCAGAAATGAGGATTGGCGGACAGGAAGTTTTCCGGTTCGGCATACAGGTTGGTGAAATTGCACCGCCCACCGCCTGAAATCAGGATCTTCTTGCCCGGCTCATCCGCGTGATCTAGCAGCAACACGCGCCGGTCGCGGGCGCCCGCGGTCATCGCGCACATCATGCCGGCGGCACCGGCGCCAATCACGATGACGTCGAAGGCTATGTCTCTATCTATCATCCGGATGGTAATAGCACGGGATGACACAGGAAGGGGGGAGAGAAAGGTGCGATGAGAGCTTGATCGCGCCCTCAAGCGGGCCTAAACACCCGCCGAGTTTTACCCGCCTTTCAGCAAAGCCCGACACCATGGAAACGTCTTACATCCTGACTACTGCCTGTCCCGATAAACAGGGGATCGTTGCCGCGATTTCGGGCTTTCTGGCGGATTCGGGTTGTTCCGTGGATGACGCGGCGTTTTTCTCCGATCCGGAGTCGGGCCGGTTCTATGGCCGATCGGTGTTCCGCATCGACCGCGAGGACGTGTCGGCGGAAATGGTGGGCTCGTGGTTTGGCCAGGTTGCGCACAAATTCGACATGGAATGGGAGATATTTGATACCGCCGCACCGCTCAAGGTGATGATCATGGTGTCGAAGTTCGATCACTGCCTGAACGACCTGCTCTATCGCTATCGCATCGGCGCATTGCCGATGCAGGTGACGGCCATCGTGTCCAACCACCCCGACGCAAAGCCGCTGGCCGATGCGGCAGGTATTCCGTATCACCACATCCCGGTGACGAAGGACACAAAGCCCGAGGCCGAGGCTGCCTTATTCAAACTGGTCGAGGATACGGGCACCGACCTCGTGGTGCTGGCACGCTACATGCAGGTCCTGTCGGATGATCTCTGCCGCAAACTGGATAAACGCGCGATCAATATCCACCATTCCTTCCTGCCGGGATTCAAGGGCGCCAAGCCTTATCATCAGGCGTTTGCCCGCGGCGTGAAACTGATCGGGGCGACGGCGCATTTCGTGACCGCCGACCTCGATGAAGGCCCGATCATCGA
>CAJQLI010000437.1 GCA_905479125.1 uncultured Alphaproteobacteria bacterium
CAGAATGACGGCCAGCGCCGTCCCAATGAGACCGGGCGCAATAATCCTTGGCATGTCGATATTCCTTACATGCATCCCCAACTACTCCTTACGCTACAAACTCTAGAAAACGGACGCGCCTACCTGCCGGTAATGTTGGTATCTATCGACCGGTAATTCAACCTTGGCACCGATACGCGGAGACCGACATCAGAAAGCTACCCATTGTCACAGCTTTTCTAGCCTTTCTCGTTGGTGTGCCGGGTGCGGGGCACGCGGCAAATGAAAGTGCTCAAGGTCGGTTGCCGTCGGCGGCGGGACCGACTGTGTCGGCAATCAAGTCAATGAGACCCGGTGCATGGCTGAACCTGGGGGCGCCTGCGCCGGACCCCGAATGGGGTAGGGCGCGTGGCCGTGCGTGGACATCAAAGATGGACTTCTCCGCCGCGTTGGGTGGCGCTTTCCTGTTTGGCGAGGGAATCCATGGATGGATGAATCCCGCGAACGGTCGCTATATGGACGGCCTTTGGCTGTATGACGTGAATGCCCACCGATGGGCAGCACTTTATCCCGGCACCGATACACGGTCGCCGCCGGAGTTGCAGGTCACGCGTGATGGTTTTGAAGGTATCGGACCGGATCAACGCCTGCCAATCGTAACGATGGTTCACGGATATGAAATGACAGCCTGGGATCCGGTGAGGCAGATTTTTTTCAGCATGCCGAACCATCACTCGTATGTTCAAAATGTGCTGCCATCGGTCGCGAAGTTCAGGCGACAGAATGCAGGACGCCTGAACCGGATGTCAGCAAGCCCCTGGATGTTCGACCCCTGGAACCGGAAAGGGCATCGTCTGAAGACGGCGACACCATCGCCGAAATCGGGATACGGGAATTTGCTGATGTTCGTCCCGTCGCAACAGAAGCTGTTTTTCTACCGGCTGCGCCAGGCTCATTACTACGATCCAAAAAACAACGGCTGGCAACGACTGAACGTGGGCGGGCCCTTGCCGCCATTCGGGATTGATGCAACCGCCTGTCATGACCCCAAACGGGATCGAATATATATTGGGGGAGGGGCCTACCCTGTCGCCAAGGGGCCAAACGGGCTCTGGATTTTTGATGTCGCCACGGGCAATTGGGTCGACCCAGGGCCGGCGGGGTCTCCCGCGGGGAATCATTTTGGAACAAATGTTGCCGTAATGACGTGCGATCCCCGGGTGGATCGGGTGCACCTGTTCCGCCATTCAGGTGATGAGCGTGGCCTTTATATCTACGATGCTGCTAAAAATGCCTGGCGGGATAGCCGGGTACCCCTACCCAGATTCTGGCCCAAAAGAGCAGTCGCGAATGGATTTTATCACCCCGGGTTGGGCGTGCATTTCATCCATGTGGCCAATGACAGTCGCGATAACGGGCGGATCATCGTATATCGCCCGGACAGGTAGGCGGCGAGAACATCACAATTATCTGCCGGGAATTGTCCGTCTTGCGCGGATCGCGTAATACCTGAGTATGAATATTATTGATCAGCTTCCCGACGGCATCGGAACGCTTGTCGGCCATTCGGTCCTCCGGTTGGAGGATCGTGAGATGCTCCGCGGCGAGGCGACATTTCTCGACGACATTCATTTGCCGGATGAAACGCATGCGATTTTTGTCCGGTCCGTAGAGGCGCATGCAGATATTGCATCGATCGATGTCGATGCTGCGCGCGGATGTCAGGGGGTCATAGATATCCTTGTCGGGGCCGATCTTGTCGCCGACGAAATCGGCGGCGTGCCCTGGGAAGTACGACCGGTTTCAGAAAAGATCAGCGCCGATCCGTCGGTGCCACCCGGTGACCCCTCGATAGGAAGACCGCAACCTGCCATGGCGGCAGACCGGGTAATGTTTGTCGGTCAGATTGTCGCGATGGTTATCGCCGAGAGCGCTGATAAAGCGCGCGACGCCGCCGAACAAATCATCGTCCGCTACGTTGCGCTCCCTGCCGTCACCGACGTCGACGCGGCGACGGCGCCCGGTGCATCCGTGATTGACCCTGATTTTCCCGACAATATCTGTTTTCGGCTTGCATTCGGGGATAAAGCGAAGACCGATGCCGCCTTCGCGCGGGCGGCGCATGTTACCCGTATCCGGCACGTCCAGAACCGGGGTGTCGGTGCTCCGATCGAGACACGCGGGTATATAGGGTCCTGGAATGCCGGGGCAGGTAAATTCACGCTTCATGCGACGGCGGGGAAACCGCATCCTGTCCGGAACACGCTGGCGCAGTTTTGTTTTAACTGCGCGCCGGAAGATATTCGCGTCATCGTTCCACGCCTTGGCGGCGGTTTCGGGGCCAAGAATACCGTGTACCCGGAAGAGATACTTGTTTTGTGGGCGGCACGTCGGACCGGCAGGCCCGTGCGCTGGATTTCCGACCGCTCCGAATCCTTCGTCAGCGACGTGCACACGCGCGATCTGGTGTCGGACGCGGAATACGCGTTTGACGCCGACCATAAAATTCTAGCGATGCGGGTGACGAATAGCGGCAATCTGGGGGCCTATCTCGGCCCCCGCGCGGTCAATCCAGTTCGCAACTCGATCAAGATCGCCCCGTCTGTATATGACGTGCCGGTCGGATATCTCGAAGCCAGGGGCGTGTTGACGAATACCGTCGCGACCTGCCCTATCCGCGGTGCTGGTGAACCGGAAGGTCAGTATACGCCGGAACGACTTATGGACGCGGCTGCGGCCGAGCTCGGCATTGACCGGGTCGAGCTCCGCCGGCGGAACCTGATAACGCCTGATCGGCTGCCCTATAGAACAATAACGCAGCTTGCTTATGACTGCGGTGATTTCGGTGCGAACCTCGACCGCGCGTTGGTGTTGTCTGATCGGGCAGGGTATCCGGAGCGCCAGGCGGCTTCCGCGCGGGCGGGGCTGCTTCGTGGTTTCGGTATCTGCAATACAATCGAGGCACTCGGTTTCGGGCTCGACGAAGAGGCGGATATACGCTGTGCTCCTGACGGTAAGGTCGTCATCAGGATCGGCTCAATGTCCAACGGCCAGGGGCATGACACGATCTACGCCCAGATCGTTGCCGGAAAACTCGGCATACCGATCGAGACGGTTCGGGTCATTCAGGGAGATACCGACGACATCGCCTATGGCACCGGCACAGGTGCCTGCAGGTCAATCATTGTCGGTGGCTCGGCGGTCGCAGTGACGACCGACGGGGTGATTGAAAAAGGGCTCGAAGCCGCGGCGACACTGCTTGAGGCCTCCGTTGAAGATATCGAGTTCCGGGACGGAGAATATATCGTCGCCGGGACTGATAGAGCTGTCGGCTTTTTGCAGGTTGTTGATGCTGCGGACGGGATAGATGCCCGTGATCGTTTCCTGCCCAGCGACTTTACCTATCCCAATGGTACGCATTGCTGCGAGGTCGAGGTCGACCCGGAAACCGGCGCCGCGGTAATCGACAGGTATGTCATGGTTCACGATTGCGGCACGCCGGTGAATCCGATGCTGGTCGAGGCGCAGTTGCAGGGCGGCGTTGTTCATGGCCTGGGACAGGCGTTTTCTGAACATGTGATCTATGACCCGGATAGCGGGCAGATGCTTTCGGGCTCTTTTCTGGATTATGGGCTCCCGCGTGCCGATGATATTCCCGGACCCGAATTCGTGTGCGAACTGAACCCGGTTCCGACTGCGACAAATCCTTTGGGGGCGAAAGCGGTCGGGGAGGCCGGGGTCGCGATCGCGCCAATCCTGGCCGTCAATGCGGTTGTCGATGCGCTTCGTCCTGTGGGCGTCTCTGATATTTCCATGCCAATGACGCCGGCAAAAATTCATGCAGCCGTTAGCAGAGCGCTGCGCGTTCAGGCGTAATTGTTTCTGTTCGTTACGATTCGTCTTGTCGGTTGCTGAAAACGTGCGGTGAATCCTGGCGTGAGACGTTTGTTTGCAATTGTCAGTCAGGTGGAAGTGTTTGAAATATTTAGGTTCCTAACTATTTGACACCCCTCGGGAGTCTCGGCAGTATTGCGCCAGAAAAACCGGTGCTCAAAGAGCGCCATTTTCTTTAATGAGTATCAGGGAGACATTTATGTCCAAAACTACACTTAAGGTCGCGATTGCGGCAGCAACCGTTGCACTGGCGCTTTCACCGGCATCGGCTAAAGACACTCTCAACGCTGTGACCGCGTTGCAGACCAACAACGCAATGTCACAGAGCTTTCTCACGACATTCGTCGCCCCTCTGAATAAAAAGGCAGCGGGCAAGATAACAATTAATTATGTCGGTGGTCAGGAAGTCGTTCCGCCACGCAAAGCTGCTAATGCTGTTAAGCGTGGCCAGTTCGACATGCTGCATTCACCTACCGCCTATTATATTGGTACGGTTCCAGAAGGCTATGCGATGCTGGCCAGTAACAAAGGGCCGAGAGTTCTCCGTAAGAATGGCGGTTTTAAACTGCTGCAAGATATTTATGCGAAGAAGGCAGGGGCGTATCTGCTGGCTTGGGGCGAGAGTATGACTTCCTATCACATGTACCTTGCAAAGATGCCGAAGATGAAGAACGGCATTCCAGATCTTACTGGCATGAAGATGCGTGCCACCGGTACTTACCGCCCGCTTTTCCGGGCACTGGGTGCAACGACTGTTAATATCAAGTCGAGCGAAGTTATCAATGCTATCCAGCGCGGTACTGTCGATGGCTTCGGCTTCACCGATCAGCCATCTTCTGTTGGTATGCAGTCCGTAATTAAGTACCGTGTATTGCCCAACTTCTATGCAACCAATACGGTAATCACGATTAACCTCGATGCATGGAAAGCGCTGAGTGCTGACCAGAAAAAAATGATGCAGCAAGTTGCGGTAGAATACGAAACAAACTCTGTTGTTTGGTCTGAAAATGTTCGCCATCAAGACGAAAAAATACTTAAGGCTGCTGGTGCGAAGGATATCGTTCTGAAGGGCGACGCCGCGAAACGCTACCTTGAAATAGCTCATGGCGAAATCTGGAAAGAGCTTGCCAAGCGTTCTGACGATGCTGAAAAATTGCGTCCTCTAATGTACGATCCGGGTAATCCCGAATTCCAGGTTGATCAGAAAGAGCTCCGCGCGCGGCATCGTAACTAAAATCCGCACGTAATATAAAGGTCCCCAAGTCAATGGATGCTTTTGACAAGGGTGTAGAACGGGTAACGACGGCGCTTGCTTATCTAGCTTGCGCCGTCATCCCGTGTATGTTCACCCTAATAGTTATCGATGTCTCGATGAGGACGGCGGGTATCAATCCCCCACTTTTTACATCATCACTAGTTGAATATGCGCTGCTTTACATGGCGATGTTCTCGGCCCCTTGGCTGGTGCGCGAAAAAGGGCACGTCGCAATCGAAGCCGTGATCGCCATGAGCCCGCCGATCGTTCAAAGGGGGCTTGGTTTTTTAGTTTATTTAACCTGCACCATTGCTTCGTTCCTGTTTGCATGGTTCGCATGGCAACTTTTCATGGAAGCGGCGGAGAGCGGTCAGCTTGATGTTCGCGGCGTCGACCTGCCGTATTGGCGCAGTTCCTGCCCATGTTTATCGGCTTTT
>CAJQLI010000438.1 GCA_905479125.1 uncultured Alphaproteobacteria bacterium
GTCGACGAGGTGCTGCGGTTCCGCCGCCATTTCCTGTCCATCCCGGGCAACTGTGTCGGTGATTACGCCATCCTGCGCGGCCGCCAGGAAGAAATGCTGCACAAGCTGCTCGAACTGCAATTCGCGGTAAACCCGCGCGATGTTCTGCGCTGGATGATCGGCCAGGGGGCGGACGCGACCATCGCGGCCTATGGTGGCGCCGCCCATGACGGCGAGGTCGCGGCGGCCCAGGGCGCCGTGGCGGTGACCCGGTGGACGCAGGCGTTGCGCGCCGGGCTGAACGCGGCACCCGGCCACCGGGACTTTCTGTCGTCGTTGAAACACGCCGCCTATACCGCCGACGGCGCGCTGGTTTTTGTCCATGCAGGGCTCGATCCCGCCCGACCGCTGGATGCCCAGGGCGACGGGCTGTGGTGGAATACCGCCGGGTTCGAGCACATGACCGAGGCGTTCTTCGGCGCCGAGCGCGTCGTGCGCGGCCTCGATCCGGAACATCGCGGCGCCGTCAAGACCCCGTTCACGCTCAGCCTCGACGGTGGATGCGGTTTCGGCGGTGAGCTGATTGCGGCGGCGATTACGCCCGATAATATCAGTATCGAGACATTGAGCGCTTAAACGCGCAAAACGTTCTCTTTAGGTTGAACTTGCGGGTTTTACGCCTATCTTCGTGTCTCGGCAGGGAGTGGCCATCTTCGCATATATGCGAACCGCTGGTTCCCGTCGGGTTGGTGACAGGTTCACCCCGAAGGTTCCTTTCATGTTTCGTCCCAAAATCACTTACGCGGTGGCCGTCGCGACCACCTTGGTGCTTTGCGCGCTTGCAGCCGTGAGCATCGGGTTCTCCGGTACCCACGTTGCGGACCTGTCGGCGACTTCCGTCGATACGTCGATACCGGGCAATAGCGGCGACCGGCCGATGGATCAGAGCGGCCTTCTGCGCTGGATCAAGTAGTTTCGGCCCGGGCGGGCACCCTCCAGATGCAAGCCGCCGATATTGCGTTACCCGGGTAACACAATTCGCCCTGATTTCGTCTTTTTACTGCCACACTCCGCGCCCATATGGAAAAAGAGACGGGAAAGGAGGCCGGAACAGGCCGGAACATGAGATTGAACATGAAACAGTCGCGCACGACCTTGAAACTTACAGCCGTCGCCCTCGGCGTGGTCGCCCTGTTGGCTGCCGCCGCCATGGCCGGCGTCAACCGCGGCGAGGAGATGCGCGCAAGTGGCATCTCTGCAGGCGCGCCCGACACGATGCCCGTCCACGACGTGCACTCGACCGCACCGAAACACTCTCACCGCCTCTAATTCGGGATCTGGCGCAGCGACGATGGCGCGCTTCCCCCAAAGCGCGAAAAAGGGACGTTCTCTCGGGACCGTCCCTTTTTGTCGTCCGCTCTCCGGAACTCAGTTCAGATTGTAGAAGCTGAGCATATTGTCATGCACCAGCTTGCGCTTGATCTCGTCGGAGAAGTCGCTGGACGCAAGGAAATCAGGCAGCTCGCTGGTCAGGTCGTCTTCCGTCGGCTCATGCGGATAGTCCGACGCGTACAATATACGGTCCGGGCCAATGGCATCGATGGTGTATTTGAGGTTCGCTTCGCCAAGCTCCATCGCGACCCAGAAATTGTCACCTTCGCGCAAGTAATCCGACGGCCGCTTTTTCAGCTTGGCACGGCTCGACGTGCCAAACACGGAATCGTATTCGTAATCCATGCGATCCATCATGAAAGGCACCCAGGTCGCGCCGCCTTCGAGGAACGCGATCTTGAGCTTGGGAAACGCGTCCCACACGCCCGAGAACACGATATCGGTGAGCTGGATCATCAGCGGGAAGGGATGTTCCAGCGTGTGAACCTTCACGAATTCCTTGAAGTGATCGAAACCCATTCCGCGGCTCGGCCCGCCATGAATGGCAAGCGGCATGTTGTGCTTTTCGGCGGCCTCGAAAATCGGCCAGTAGAATTCGTCGCCATAGGTCTTGCCGAGATAGGTCTGCGACGGCAGCATCATGGCCGGAAAACGCACCCGTTCGGTGGCACAGCGCGCGATTTCCTTCGCCGCCTCTGTCGGTTCCTGCACCGCAACCAGCCCGGCACCGTAGAGCCGCTCGTCTTTGGATGTGTATTGGTCCTCAAGCCAGTTGTTATAGGCCTTGATGGTTTCGACCGCCCATTTCGGATCCGAGATCAAACCGGCCGCCAGCCCCGCCGTCGGATACAGCACCGTACCCTTTGCACCGATGATCTCCAGCATTTCGCCCCAGACCTTCGCGTCGGTGTGGGTATAGCGCCGGGGTTCGCCGTCATTCGATGCCATGATAAAGCCGCGCGCCCAGCCATCGAGGCTCGGCCACACACCGAATGTTTTAAACCGCTGCAGGTTGGCAAAATCGCCCTCGAAATAGGACGTTATTTCCTCATCGTTTTCGAGCACATGTCCATCGCCGTCGAAAACCTCGAAGCCGTTGACTGCCATTCTTTCCTCCCGAATTTGTTCGGTTGCTATTGAAAATAATTTGTAGCCTTTCGTGAAAGAGAGTCAATCGCCACCGGATTTACCCAGCTTCAGAAATACCCGATAATCGGGATTAGACGAAACGGGGTTTCATCCCCATATCCGTGTCAATGACCTGCAGGACAGAGGCGGAAAATGACCGAAGAGATGTTTGAAAACGGCGACGAGACCAAGATCAACTCCTATCACGCCCATGTCTATTACGGCGATGACGACGCCGTTCGCGAAAAAGCCGCCCGTCTGCGCGACAAGGCTTGGACCAAATGGCCCGGACAGGTCCGCATGGGCCGGTTCCGCGATAACGCCGTCGGCCCGCACCCACAGGCGATGTACCAGATCGAGTTCGACCACGAGCTGTTCGCCGAAATTGTGCCGTGGCTGATGTATAACCGCGACGACCTGACCATCCTGCTTCACCCCGATGCCGAGGACGCGTTCCGTGATCACGCATGGTATCCGTTCTGGATGGGCGAAAAGCTGGACCTGCGGCTGGACTTCCTGCGCTCGGGCGGTCGACAGGCCTGAAATTGTCGGCGGCAACAGAGCCCTCAGTAAGTCTCAGCATAAATACAAATTGTCACCCCGGCCTTGGCCTTGTGTGTCGGGGTCCATCTATCAACAGCGCCGACGCTGAACTGGGGTCCAGGCACAAGGCCGGGATAACAAATTTTATGAATTCAACTGCCTGCAAAACCCTGAACAGGCCTAGCCGTCAAGGCCGACCAGCGACTTCGCAAACGCTTCGGCCTCGAACGGCCGTAAATCGTCTTCACCCTCGCCTACGCCGATTGCATGGACCGGCAGGGCGAACCTTTCGGCCAGTGCCACCAGCACGCCGCCGCGCGCCGATCCGTCGAGCTTGGTCACGATCAGCCCGGTGACGTTGCACATGCTCTGAAAGGTGTCGACCTGTGAATGGGCGTTCTGGCCGGTCGTCGCATCGAGCACCAACAGGGTATCGTGGGGGGCGGTTTCATCCTGCTTGGTAATCACGCGGACGACTTTCTGTAGCTGCTGCATCAGGTCGCCGCGGTTCTGCAGGCGCCCGGCGGTATCGATGATCAGAACGTCCATGTTCTCGGCCCGGGCGCGGTCGATGGCCTCGAACGCGAGGCTCGCGGCATCAGCGCCCTGACTGGTCGACACCACGGGACAGCCCGACCGTTCGCCCCAGATCTTAAGCTGTTCGATAGCCGCGGCGCGAAACGTATCGCCTGCAGCCAACATCACCGACTTGCCATCTTCCTTCAGCCGTTTGGCGAGCTTGCCAATGGTCGTTGTCTTACCCGAACCATTGACCCCGGTGACCAGAATGATGTGGGGCCGGTGGGCCGGATCCACGACCAGCGACTTCGCGACCGGCTCGAGGATGGTGGTTACCTGGGCGGCCAGCGCATTGCGGATCTCATCCGCCGAGACTTCCTTGTCGAACCGGGTGCGCGCCAGTTCCGCGGATAGCTTCGCCGCCGTCTCGACACCGAGGTCGGACGTGATCAGCAGGTCTTCGAGGTCTTCAAGCGCGGCATCGTCCAGCTTGCGGCCGGAGAAAATGCCTGAAATGCCATCGGACAGGCGGGACGAGGTGCGACTGAGCCCGGCGCGGAGACGCGCGAGCCAGCCTTTTTTCTGTTCGGTCATGTTGCTTTGTGCGCGATCAGAGTGTCGTTGTCACGACCGACGATTCGCGCCGATACGATAGCACCCATCTCGAACGCACCTTCGATCCGCACGGGAGCAAAATGCTGTGAACGCCCTTCCCCGCCATCGCCGGAATCCTTCTCAACCAGCACGTCCGCCTTCACCCCGACCTGGGCGTCAAGAAACCGGCTGACCTGAACGGCGCCTGCCGCCCGAAGCGCCGCCGCGCGCTCTTTACGCACGTTGCCGGGTAGTTGCGGCATCTTGGCCGCCGGCGTGCCGGGGCGTTCCGAATACGGGAAAACATGTAGCCAGGTCAGTCGGCAGTCCTCGACGAGGGAGACCGAGTTGGCGAAGGCGGCGTCGGATTCGGTGGGAAAGCCAGCAATGATGTCGGCGCCAAATACCGCATCAGGGCGGCGCGTACGCACCTTGCCGACAAAGGCCTCTATATCGGCACGGCTGTGACGGCGCTTCATCCGTTTCAGGATCAGATCGTCGCCGGCCTGCACGCTGATATGAAAATGCGGCATCAGGCGTGGCTCATGCGCGATGATATCGAACAGCGCGTCGTCTATCTCCGCCGGATCGACCGAGCTGAGACGCAGCCGCGCCAGTTCCGGCACCAGCGTCAGCAGACGTTTGATCATCTCTCCAAGACGGGGCCGCGCCGGAAGATCCTTGCCATAATCGGTTATATCAACCCCGGTCAGCACGATCTCGCGGTAGCCCTCGGCGACCAGCAGACGCACCTGTTCGACGATGACGCCGATGGGCACGGACCGGTTATTGCCGCGCCCGAAGGGGATGATGCAGAACGTGCAGCGGTGATCGCAGCCCTGCTGGATTTCCACGAAGGCGCGCGCACGGCCCTCGAACCCGGCAATAATGTGCGGGGCGGTTTCGCGCACGTTCATGATGTCGTTGACCGACACGCGCGGCATATCGTCGGTGATCC